>DATIBT010000001.1:0-17890 GCA_035457345.1 Saccharimonadales bacterium (SeqCode)
AGTCTGTCGAAAAAGACGGCTACAGCGCAGTACAAATTGGGTTTGGGCAGGGTAAGAACCTGAGCAATGCCACCAAAGGCCACGTTGCAGCCAGCAAGGCAACACCGAAGCACCTCCGTGAGGTGCGTGTTGACGATCTGGGTGAAATGGCCGTGGGCAACACATTAGATGTCAGTCAGTTTGAGGTGGGCGACCACGTCGACGTAACTGGCACAAGCAAAGGTAAAGGGTTTGCCGGCACGGTAAAACGCCACAACTTTGCAACAGGCCCAAAGAGCCACGGTAGCATGAACTACCGCAAACCAGGTTCTATTGGTTCTATGTACCCACAAAAAATCTTTAAGGGTAAGCGTATGGCCGGGCGCATGGGCGCCGAACAGGTGACAGTCAAGAATTTGGCTGTCGCTTTAATAGATACCGAGCGCAATGTTATTGGCCTTAAAGGTGCGATCCCTGGCCCCCGCCGCGGCTTGGTTATGATTGGAGGTAGCAAGTAATGGCTACTACAACTACAAAGGCAACAAACACTACTCTTCCTAAGAGCGTGTTCGCTGTAGAAATCCCTAACCACGAACTGCTAAAGCTCGCTTACGACGCCTACCTGGCCAACGGCCGCGTCAACTTGGCTAAGACCCTCAAGCGCGGTGAAGTCCGCGGTGGTGGTAAGAAACCATGGAAGCAAAAAGGCACTGGCCGCGCCCGTTTTGGTAGCTCACGCAACCCGATCTGGCGCAAAGGTGGTGTAGTATTCGGCCCAAGCGGCAACGAAAACTACAGCAAGCAGATTAACGTTAAGGCTAAGCGCGTTGCTATCCGCCAAGCGTTAACACTGGCAGCTCAGGCTAAAGAGATCGCTGTTATAGACGACATTAAAACGACCGGCAAGACGGCTGAGATTGTTAAATGGCTGGCTGACCAAAAAGTTGAAGGCAAGAACATTGTTATTGTGGTCGACACCAAGACCCCAGAACTCGTCCGCGCCACTAACAACCTGCAAAACGTCAGCCTCGTGCAAGCTACCTACCTGAACGTGTTCACTATCTTGAACGCAGACAAGCTAATGATGACCAAAGCGGCTGTGAAAGCTGTCGAAGAATGGTTGGGAGCATAATTATGAAGATAATTCCCCGCATGAGTGAAAAGAGCTACCAGCAGTCACAAAGTGGCATGTACATTTTTGATGTCCCTACCACTGCTAACAAGCAGCAGATTGCTACGGCCGTAGCCGAACAATTTAATGTCCAAGTTGACGACGTCAACGTAGTTGTAGCGAAAGGCAAAAAGAAGCGTGCTTACCGCAAAGGTGGCTCGCCAGTTATTGGCTTCCGCAAAGACAAGAAGAAGGCGTACGTGCGTCTTGCCGAAGGCCAGAGCATTCCAATCTTCGCCGGCGTTGAAGAAGCAGTTGCTGAGGAGAAGAAGTAATGGCTATTAAAGCATTTAAACCGACCACCAACGGCCGCCGTGGCATGACCACCAAAGATACCGACATGGTGACTAGCAAGCGCGGTGTTAAGAGCCTGCTTAAAATTCGCAAGCAAAACGCTGGCCGCAATAATACTGGCCGTATTACTATTCGCCACCGCGGTGGTGGTGTAAAGCGATTCTACCGCTTGGTTAACCATCGATTGGCCCCTGGTACAACCGCTACTATCGAGGCAATCGAATATGACCCAAACCGTTCAGCTCGCATTGCACGCATTAAGGACCAGCACGGCCTTTACCACTACGTGATCGCCGATGGCGAAATGCGCGTTGGCCAACAAATCACTAGTGGCGCTGAAGCTCCTGTTGAGACCGGTAACCGCCTGCCGCTAGCCAACATTCCTACTGGTACTTTCATCTACAACATCGAACTGCAGCCTGGGAAGGGTGGCCAAATGGTCCGTTCTGCCGGCGCCAAAGCTCAGTTGTTGGCGAAAGAAGGCGACTACGCCACCCTGCGTTTGCCAAGTGGTGAAATGCGCCGCGTGCGCATTGAGTGCATGGCAACCCTCGGTAGCGTCGGTAACGAGCAGCACCAAAACGTTAAATTAGGTTCTGCCGGCCGCCGCCGCCGTATGGGTTGGCGCCCAAGCGTTCACGGTAAAGCCATGAACCCAGCCGATCACCCAATGGGTGGTGGTGAAGGCAAGACTGGCCCGGGCCGTAATCCTAAGACACCTTGGGGTAAACCGGCTCTTGGCTACAAGACTCGTCGTCGCCAAGACACTAATAAGTACATCGTGCGCTCACGTCACGAGGCGAAGAGGAAATAGCATATGAGTCGTTCACTAAAAAAAGGTCCATTTATTGACCCTAAACTAGCTAAGAAGGTTGCCGCCCTTGGTAACGATGACCGCACGGTCATTAAAACCTGGGCCCGCGCCAGCGTAATTGCGCCTGACATGGTTGGCCGCACTATTGCCGTACACAACGGCCGTGTGCACGTACCAGTCTTTGTTACTGAAAACATGGTCGGCCACAAGCTTGGCGAGTTTAGCCCAACCCGTAAGTTCCGCGGTCACGCGAAGAAGGATAAGAAGTAATGGCTGACACATTTATTGTACGCGCCAGCGCTAAAGGTCTTCGCCTGAGCCCACGCAAGGTTAGCCTTGTTGCTGGCTTGGTCCGCGGCCGCACCGTTGCTGACGCCCTCACTATCCTGCAATACACCCCTAAGCGTGCTGCTAAACCACTCGCTAAATTAATTACCGCTGCCAAAGCAAACGCTGTCAACAACAGCGGTCTGCAAGAGGACGGTTTGGTTATTACCCAATTGCAAGTTACTGCCGGGCCACGCCTGAAGCGCTTTAATCCAGCTGCTATGGGCCGTGCCTTGCCATACCAAAAGAAAGCTAGCCACGTTCTGGTCGAAGTGACTGGCCAGGTTAAGCCTAAGAAGACTGAAAAGCCAGCCGCTAAACCAGCTGCTGCAAAGAAGGAGGCCAAATAATGGGTCAAAAAGTAAACCCCATTAGCATGCGCCTGCAGGTCAACAAAGACTGGCGCAGCAAATGGTTCGCCGCTGGTAAAACTGAATACGCCGAGATGCTGAGGCAGGATCTAACTGTTCGCAACATCATTGAGCGCAAGTTTGCTACCCGCGCAACAATTCAAAAGATAGATCTCGAACGCGCTCCAAACCTCGTGACCGTGACCGTACACACTGCCAAAGCTGGTGTGGTTATTGGCCGCGGTGGCGCTGGTGCGCAGGAACTCAAGGCTGAGATCGAAAAGATCATCCAGAAACCAGTCCGCCTTAACATCGAAGAAGTTCGCCGCCCTGAACTCGCTGCCAAATTGGTAGCCGAGAACATTGGCCGCCAGCTTGAGCGCCGCATCAACTGGCGCCGCGCTGTTAAGATGGCTGCCCAGAACAGCATGAATGCTGGTGCCAAAGGTATCCGCATTGAGGTTGCTGGCCGCTTGGGTGGTGCTGAAATGTCTCGCCGCGAAAAAGAAATCCAGGGCTCAGTACCGCTGCACACGCTGCGCGCTGACATTGATTACCACCTAGCTACCTGCCAAATTCCTGGCGCCGGTACCGTTGGTATCAAGGTCTGGATCTACAAAGGGGAGGTAGCCTAGTATGTTACTTCCTAAGAAGACGAAGTTCCGCAAGGTGCGCATCGGCAAAAACGTTGGTAACGCAACCGCCGGCCACTACATTGCATTCGGCGACTATGCGCTTCAGTCCCAGGGCAACGAGCGCATTACCAGCCGCCAAATCGAATCTGCCCGTCAGGCTATGACCCGCTACATCAAGCGTGGTGGTAAAATCTGGATCCGCATCTTCCCGCACACGCCAGTTACCAAGAAGCCACAAGATGTCAAGATGGGCGGTGGTAAGGGTAACCCAGAATATTTTGCCGCCAAGGTAAAAGCCGGCACTGTGATGTTTGAGATGAAGGGTGTCCCAGAGGAAATCGCTCGGGAAGCCATGCGTCTTGCCAGCCACAAGCTGCCAGTAAAGACTAAGTTCATCAAGCGAGAGGAGTCATAACATGGCAGACAAGAAGCAAAAGAAGCTTGCCACCATTGAAGAACTCCGCAAGCTCGACACCGCCGCATTAACCGCCAAAGTTGCTGAACTAAAGAAGGAATTGGTCGAACAGCAACGCGCCCACGCCGCACAGGAACTGCCAAACCCGGCCGTAATAGGTAAGACCCGCAAGCAAATTGCTCAAGCGCTTACCCTCCTGCAAGCTGCAAAGCCTAAGCGCGGAGAAGTTGCAGAAGAACCTGCAAAGGAAGAGGAAAAGTAAGATGGCACGTAAATTAGTTGGTACAGTTACTTCCGACATACAACAGAAGACCATTACGGTCGCCGTTGTTCGGAGCGTAACTCACCCCATATATGGCAAACGCTACAGCGTGACTAAAAAGTACGCTGCGCATGACGAAAAAAACGAAGCTCACGTGGGCGACCGCGTTGAGATTAGCGAAACTCGCCCAATCAGCCGCCGCAAAAGCTGGGCGCTGAGCAAGATCATCGAAACTGGTCACGCTGCAGCCGAGCTCAAAGACGACGCAGCTGTTGCAACCAAGAAAGGCTCGACCTCGGCTAAAGCCTCCGGTCTCAGCCAAGCAGAGAAAACTCACACTGCCGCCGGCAGTGCTCGGGAGGCTAAATAATGATTCAGCAAGAGTCCCGCCTCAAAGTTGCTGATAACAGCGGTGCAAAAGAACTGCTTTGTATCCGCGTACTCGGTGGCACTGGCCGCCGCTACGCACATGTTGGTGACATTATTGTTGCCAGCGTAAAAGATGCAAACCCAGCTGGCGCAATCAAGCGCAAAAGCGTGGTAAAGGCAGTCGTTGTTCGCACAACCAACGCTATTAAGCGCAAAGACGGCAGCACCATCCGCTTTGATGACAACGCAGCTGTGGTCATTGGCGACGACAAGAACCCTAAAGCGACCCGCGTGTTCGGCCCAGTCCCACGCGAGCTGCGCGAAAAAGGCTACATGAAAATCATAAGCCTCGCACCGGAGGTACTGTAATGAAGATCAAGACTGGTGACAGCGTAAAAGTCATTGCTGGCGCCCACAAAGGCAAAGTTGCCAAAGTGGTCAGTGTTGACCCCAAGAACAACGCCGTAAAGCTCGAAGGTATTGGCCTGCGCAAGCGGTTTGTTAAACCAAACACACTCAATCCACAGGGCGGCACCAAAGACATTCATGTAGCAATCGAGGCCAGCAAGGTAGCGTTGGTTCACCCAACCGACGCCGCCAAGACGACTCGCATTGGCTACACCGTTAACAAAGATGGCGCCAAGGTGCGTGTTGCACGCCAGGCCGCCAACAAGGAGATTAAGTAATGGCAACTAAGACGCAAGCAAGTCCAAGCGTAGATACTGCTCGCCTCAAGACTCTGTACCGCACAGAGTTGGTGCCACGTCTCAAAGATGACCTTAAGCTTACTAATGTGCACGATGTGCCAAAGCTCGAGAAAATCATCGTGAACGTTGGCCTTGGCAAGCACAAGGACGACAAACAATACCACGAGGTGGTTGTAAACACACTTCGCAAGATTACCGGTCAGCAGCCAATTGACCGCATGGCCAAAAAATCTATCGCAACCTTTAAAATCCGCCGCGGCATGAACCGTATTGGCGTAAGCGTCACCCTACGCGACGCACGCATGTACGAGTTCCTCGACCGCCTTATCCAGTCAGTACTGCCTCGCCTGCGCGACTTCCACGGCGTGTCTAACAAAGCGTTCGACAAAGCTGGCAATTACAGCATTGGCATGGTTGAGCAGTCGGTGTTCCCAGAGCTCGGCTTCGAAGACACCACCACCCTGCATGGCCTGCAAATTAACTTTGTTATTAACGCCAAAGAACAAGCGCACGCCAAAGCCCTATTACAGGCATTCGGTATGCCATTTGAGAAGGAGAGCCGCTAATGGCTAAGAAATCAATCATCGCCCGCGACAAAAAGCGCCTGCGCATGATCGCCAAGTTCGCCGCCAAGCGTGCCGAACTCAAAGCTGCAGGTGACTACGAAAGCCTGGCACTGTTGCCCCGCAACAGTAGCCCAACCCGTAAGAAGAACCGTTCAATCGTCGGTGGCCGCCCACATGCATATATGCGCCGGTTTGGTCTCGACCGTATTACATTCCGCGAAAAAGCCAGCAAGGGTGAAATTCCTGGCGTAACGAAAGCCAGCTGGTAGGAGAATATCATGAGTATGCAATCTACAGACCCAATCGCAGACTTGCTGACCCGTATCCGTAACGCTATTGCCGTTGGCAAAACCGAAGTTACCGCACCAGCCAGCAAGATTAAACTGACTGTCGCTGAGCAGCTTAAAAAAGCTGGCTATCTGAGCGCCGTCAAATTAGAGGAAGGCACTCCCCGCGGTACAATCATCATTACTATTAATGAAGCTGGCGAGCCTGCTAAAATCACTGAAATCCAGCGTGTTAGCAAGCCGGGCCAACGCGTATACGCTAAAGCTGCTGATATCCCACGGGTGAAGAGCGGCCGCGGCATTGTACTCGTTAGCACAAGCCAAGGTGTAATGACCGGTGAACAAGCTAAGAAAGCCCGCCTCGGTGGCGAAGTGCTTTGTAAGGTATATTAAAGGAGTAATAACATGAGTCGTATCGGAAAACTGCCGATTCAAATCCCGAGCGGTGTGACAATTACGGTCGACGACCAAAATGTGACGGTCGTCGGTCCTAAGGGCACACTCACGCAGTTTCTGTTGCCACTTGTTAAGATTAACATCGAAGACAACGTAGCAACCGTAACTCGCGACAACGAAGAGCAAACCGCCCGCGCAAACCACGGTTTAATGCGCGCCCTGCTCAACAACATGGTGACTGGCGTCACTAAAGGCTTCGAGCGTAAGCTTGAGCTGAACGGTGTCGGTTTCCGCGTGAGCGGTGGTGGCCAAGCGCTAGATTTTGCCCTTGGTTTCTCGCACCCAGTTAAATACCAAGCCCCAGAGGGCATCCAGCTGACAGTCGAGAAGAACCTCATTACTGTCGCCGGCATTGATAAGCAAAAAGTTGGCCAAGTCGCTGCCGAAATCCGCGCACTTAAGAAGCCTGAACCTTACAAGGGCAAGGGTATTAAGTACGTTGACGAAGTAATCCTGCGCAAGGCCGGTAAGACGGGAGCTAAATAAAATGGCTAACAACATTCTCCACAAACTGCAAAGCCGTTTGCTTCGCAAAGCCCGTGTACGTGCAAACGTAACCGGTACGAGCGGGCGTCCACGCCTGAGCGTGTACGTGAGCAATATGCACATTCACGCACAAATCATTGATGACACCCAAGGCAAGACTTTGGCCAGCAGCTCAAGTGCTGCCAGCAAAGAAGCCAAGGGCGCCCTCAGTGAAAAAGCCGCTTGGGTTGGCGCCGACATTGCTAAGAAAGCTAAAAAAGCTAAGATTACCGCTGTGGTATTTGACCGCAACGGCCGTAAATATCATGGCCGCCTTAAGGCGCTTGCAGATGCTGCACGCGAAGGCGGATTGGAGTTCTAACAATGGCACAACAACAAGCAGCAGTCAGTATTGACCCCAAGAACCGCCAAGGTGGTGGTCGTCCGCAAGGTGGCCGCGATGGCCGTCGTCGCGACAACCGCGACCAAGGACCAAAAGAAGAGAAAATCTTTCAGGAATATGTAATTGGCATTGACCGCGTTGCCCGCGTTGTAAAGGGCGGCCGCCGTTTCCGCTTTAAAGCCCTCGTAGCTGTTGGTGACGGTAAGCAGCGCGTTGGTGTTGGCGTAAGCAAGGGCCAGGACGTGCAAACCGCCGTCTCTAAAGCCGTTGACCAGGCCAAGAAAAACCTGATTACCATTCCAGTTGTTAACGCAACCATCCCGCACGATGTACAGGCTAAAGTGGGTGGCGCCAAAGTCCTCCTTAAGCCAGCTGCGCCAGGTACCGGTGTTATTGCCGGTGGTGCCGTACGCTCGATCATCAACCTGACCGGCGTTACCAACCTGCTTAGCAAAGCACTTGGTTCAACCAACAAGGTAAACAACGCCTACGCAACCCTAGAAGCTCTGCGCCAGTTGGTGCCAGCCGAACAGTGGGTCCAGAAGCCTGCTAAAAAAGCTGCTCCAAGGGCCGAAAAGACAGAGGAGAAGAAGTAATGAAAGCTCACGAACTACAAGTTGACGCCCACAAGGCCCGCAAGCGCGTTGGCCGCGGTATCTCAGCTGGCCAGGGTAAAACCGCCGGCCGTGGTACCAAGGGTCAGAAAGCCCGCACCGGCAAGAAGCTTAACGCCACCTTCATGGGTGGTCAAGGCGCACTGGTACGCCGCATTCCTAAGCTCAAAGGCTTTAAGAGCATGCGCGTTCCAGCTCAGGTTGTCTACACCGACATGCTGAGCGAAGTAAAAGGCACTGCAACCAACATGAGCCTGTTTGAAGCCGGCCTCGTCTCGAGCCCATTCCACGCTGTTAAAGTCATTCTCCGCGGTGAAGTGACCGGCAAGGTAGACCTGAAGGTGCAGGCAGTTAGTAAGAACGCCCTCGAGGCAATCACCAAAGCTGGTGGTAGCTTTGAGAAGGTGGAAGTTCCGCATTTGCCAGCAAGCAAAAAGAAAGAAAAAACAGAAGACAAGCCTGAGAAAAAGGCATAAGAAAACGCGCCCAACCGGGCGCGTTTTCTTATGCCTTACACGGCATCGGGGGATAGCGAAAGCCAGCCGGAGAGGATCTCTGCAATTTGCTGCTCATGCCGTTCAATCTCTTCGAGGCTTGAAAAAGATAGAGTGCCACGTATATCTGAATTCCATTTCACTAGTCCAGTTTTGTCATTAAATACAGGCGATGCATCTTTATTTTCCTTCTTAGTAGCGCCCATATGGAGTAAAATCATAGTTTTATCAGGGTAATGCATGTTGAAAGTCACCCGATCTTCGCCATCTAATACATAGCTAGGGGAGTTCCATTTAATGTGCTCCTCTAAACCGGGGGCGACCTGCTTTATAATTTGGCGTAATTTGTTGACCTGTGCTTTTCTATCGTTGGTTAAGCCATCCAAAAAGGCCTCAACTGTTTGATTCTTATTCATAGCACCATCATAACAGAGAAAAAGGATACGTATATTAGCTACAGAAATGATACCTGAGCAGCCGCCCCGCTAATAGTTAGCAAAACCTCCCCCACGAGTGCCAAAATATGATACGCTTGTATAAGCAGTAATATACAGAAGAGACACGACCTAAATGAGCTGGAAGACCATTTTCAAATCACTTAAAAGCCGCGACATGCAAAAGCGGTTGCTTATTGTTTTGGGGCTTATTATTGTGTACCGGTTTTTGGCGCACATTCCAGTGCCGCTTGCCGAGCCCGCACAGCTTAAAGAGGTGCTCACTAACGTACTGAGCCAAAGTGACTTTGGCGGCTTTATTAATATTCTTTCTGGTGGCGCACTAGCAAACCTGTCTATTGTGCTTGTCGGCCTGTCGCCGTACATTACGGCATCTGTTATTACTCAGCTTCTTACAAAAGCTATCCCTAAACTAGAAGAGCTCCATAAAGATGGAGAAGTGGGCCGGCGTAAAATTCAGCAGTGGACGCGTATTATTACGCTGCCACTGGCTATTCTGCAATCAATTGCTTTCATTTTTATTCTGCGCCAGACAGTACTGGCGGGTAATACTGGTCTCGACATAACAGCGGATACATCTATTCTGCAGTGGATCGTTATGGTGGGGGCCATGACGGCCGGCGCTATGCTGCTCATGTGGCTGGGTGAACTTATGACCGAGCAGGGCGTGGGTAACGGTATGTCCCTTCTCATCTTTGCCGGTATTATTAGCCAGCTGCCACAGACCATGAGCACCCTCACCAGCTCACTTATATCTACGCCAACCGAAGCTGACAAGCTCCATGTGTTTAACTGGTTTGTATTGCCGGTAAACGCGGTAGCGTTCTGGATAACATTAGTGTTACTGGTGGGCGGATTAATTACGCTGTACTTAATTGTAAAGATTAACGAGGCGCAACGGGTTATCACTATTAATTACGCAAAGCGCGTGCAGGGCAACCGCGAATACGGCGGCGTAACAAGCATTCTGCCAGTCAAGCTTATTACCGCTGGCGTTATTCCAGTTATTTTTGCCGTCGCGTTCTTGGCATTGCCGGCCTTTGTGGGGCAGGTGCTCAAAACCTCAAGCGACGCGTACTGGCAGGGAATTGGCACTACGCTCGCTACTTGGTTCCAAACACCAAATACGCAAAGCTTTATTATGGGCGACATGACCACACTTATTTATCCGGCCATGTATTTCCTGCTTGTCGTGGCGTTTACGTATTTTTATACGAGCATCGTCTTTAACGCTACAGAGATTGCCGAGAACCTGCAAAAACAGGGTGGCTTTATTGCCAATATCCGCCCCGGCCTGCAGACCGAAAAGCATTTGCGACGCATTGTAAACCGTCTCACGCTCTTTGGCTCACTAGCCCTTGGCATTATTGCCGTGCTGCCGTTTGCGGCTGAATTTGTCTTTGCTAAGTTTGGCATAACCGGCATTCAGAATATTGCCATTGGCGGCACTGGGCTTCTCATTGTGGTTTCAGTGACACTTGAGACCTTGCGCCAGATTAACTCGCGTGCGCTTATGGTCACCTACGATCAAGATTATTAGAGAAAAATATCACAAAAAAGCATACCGTTTATGCTACGCTTTAAGCATAGACTAAACGTATGACACGGTTACCTACACCTGGCTCTGATGATGGCGTCTGGGGTGATATCCTCAATGAATTTTTGCGCGTCGAACATAATAGCGACGGCACGCTTAAGGCTGGCGGCAGCCTGAGCACAAAAGCCGACGATTCGGCAGTCGTTCACTCATCTGGCGCGGAAACTATTACAGGCACCAAAACGTTTGCCGCTTCACCCGTTGTCCCTGTACCCACTCTTGCTAACCATGCCACTACCAAAACCTACGTTGATGATTTAGCGCAGCCCAGAGTCGCAACACTCGTTGTAGCTGCAAGTAACGCCTCCGATTCGTCTAAAGCAGCTGCGGACTATGTATGCGACGGCACAGGTGACCACACTGAAATCAATACAGCGGTCGCTGCCTTGCCGGCAAGTGGTGGCATTGTCCAACTTACCGAAGGTACGTACACACTGGGCGACTCAATAACCCTAGGCGCCAATGTGTGGCTACGCGGTATGGGAAGATCTAGCCTTGTTAGAATTACTGCCGCTATTACCGGCAAGCACTTGGTGAAAGCGGTGGGCTCGTCGGGGTCGTTTGTTGTCGGCCCGCGCGTATCCGACTTACGGCTTCAGGGGTACGGCGACGATGCCGGGGCAACACTGGACCATGGCGTGTTCTTTCAATGGACACGATACGCCCGTATCGAAAACATTTGGGCGCATGATATCACATTTGCCGCTGTCGAGCTTCAAGAGTCGGAGCACGGCGTCATTCGAGACATCATTATTGAACACGGCACGCTTGGCACAAACGGTGGTTGGTACGGTGTTGCGGTCTACAACGGCAGCAAGGGCGGTACGGCAGCCGGTTACAGCGGCTGGCACACCATTGCCAACATCACCGGGTATCTGCCAGAGCACCTCGTAGCAGTATATCTCTGTGACAACGTCACCATTACTAATGCCACCGGCGAAGGCTTCATTAACGACTACGCCTTTAACTGGACAGGGAGCCGCTACATTACCCTCAATGGTTTTTCTCTAAAGACCAACGGCGGCGGCTACATATATATTGAGTGGGATCAAACAAACGGCACCAACCGCACGTCCGATCACTGTAGTATTAGTAACGGCCAAGCAACAGGCATTACGAATGTAAGCCCTTCTGGATCACTCGCCGGCATGTATGTGGTGCGGGCCACGCACATTAAGGTAGCCCATGTTGATTTCGATTGTTCCACCCAGGCGACCGGCGGCGATGGTTTTTACTTTGATACGCAATCTACACATGCTCAGCTCTCTAACGTCACCGTCACTAGCGCCTTTAGGAATGGTATTTTTATTGACTCCAGTGCGGATTACGCGAGTATCATCGGCTGCAAGGTGATAGGGTCCCGCGGCAGCGCCGCCCAAGAAGGCAATATAAAAATAAACACTGCAAACTATACAACGCTCATAGGCAACTACTGTGAGACAGGCGCCAGCCATGGGATCGTACACCTAGGCGGCCCGGGCACCTCAATACGCGGCAATACATGCCGCGCAAATACAGGTAGCGGTATTTATATTGTGAACGATGATGGACAAGTGACAGACAACATAAGCCAAGGCAACACCGCCTACGGGCTGCGCCTCGAGACTACTGCAGACCGTATTTGGGTGCAGGATAACTGGCTTTCGGGAAATACCGCAGGTAATATTTTAGTTTCTGGCACGACCTCTATCATCCGCAATAATCGCGGCGTATCACCCGTTCTTAACCGTACGTCGGCTTATACGGTCGCCCAAGAGATAGATGTGGTTACTGCCGATGCCACCAGCGCTGCCTTTACCGTAACCTTGCCCGCAGCCAACGTGCTGAACGGTAGGCGAGTGACGGTAGTGCGCAGAAATTCGGGCGCCAACAATGTAACCGTAGCCGCTGCAGGCTCCGACACAATCAACGGATCGGCGACCTTTTCCCTTACCACACAATTCCAATTTGCCACCTTTGTTAGTGACGGCACAAGCGCCTGGTATACTATATAACTACTGTAGTGGACAGTGCTTGACCGTAAATAAATCCGTGCTAAAGTATAAGTATCGTTACTACGCCTCGGGTTCCCTGCAAAAGCGTAGAATTCTTGAATATAGTGCTTTACAACAGGTTGAAACCCCTGTATAATCTAACCTTGTAGCTTATGGCCAATACCAAGGAAGTAATTAAACTGACGGGTCGTGTTGTAGAAGCGCTGCCCGGCGCTAAGTTTAATGTAGAACTTGAAAACGGCCATATCATTCTGTGCCACGTAGCAGGTAAAATGCGCAAGCACTTTATTCGCTTAGTGCCAGGAGACAGGGTGGAGGTAGAGTTGACCCCTTACGACCTTACGAAGGGAAGAATCACCTTCCGCCTCAGAGACGATATTAAACCTAATGCTTTAGCAGGGAGATAGCACGCGTGCACGTTCAAGCTAGCGTCAAACTTCGTAGCCCTGGTGACAAGCTTGTCCGCCGCAAAGGCCGGCTGTATGTCATCAACAAAAAGAAACCTCGTAATAAGCAGAGGCAAGGTTAAAGATGGCTCGTATTGCAGGTGTAACCGTTCCAGACGATAAGCAAGTACAGGTGTCCTTGACGTACATTTACGGCGTTGGCCCTCACTTTGCTTCAGAAATCCTAAAAGCCACAAAAATTGAACCCACCATGCGCGTGAAGGATCTCAGCGAATCAGAACTACAGCGCATCCGAGACGAAATCAACGAGCACTACACTGTTGAAGGTGAATTGCAACGTGTTGTTACCGGTAACATTAAGCGCCTTAAAGAAATTAAAGCCTACCGTGGCCTTCGCCACGCCGCCAATTTGCCAGGCCACGGCCAGCGTACTCGTACTAACGCCCGCACTCGCCGTGGTAAGAAGACGACTGTCGGTGGCACTAAGAAGAAAGCACCATCGAAGACGTAGGAGTACATGAATGGCAGATAAAGTATCCACAAAGAAGAAGCAGAAGCGCAGCGTACCGGCAGGTGCAATGCATGTTAAAGCTACTTTCAATAATACCCTTGTTACTTTTACCGATAAAAAAGGCAACGTATTAACACACGCCTCGGCCGGCGAAATGGGCTTCCGCGGGAGCAAAAAAGGCACCGCCTATGCCGCCCAGGTAGCCAGTGAAAAAGCCGCAACTGCTGTTAAGCAACAGTACGGCATGGCCAGCGTTGATGTGTACGTTAAAGGCATTGGTCTTGGCCGTGACGCCGCTGTACGCGCTCTCGCTAACCAAGATATTGTCGTTGAAAGTATTAAAGATAAGACTGGTGTGCCACACGGTGGAGTGCGCCCACGTAAGGCTCGGAGGGCTTAACCTATGGCACGCGATCGTAGCCCTATTGTTAAACAGTCGCGCCGTGAAGGCTATGCTCTTCACCCTAAAGCGCACAAGATTATGGTCAAAAAGAGCGGTATCCCGGGTGTTCACGCACACGGCCGTCAGGGTAAGCAAAGCATGTATGCTCAGCAGCTCCGCGAGAAGCAAAAGGTTCGCCGCTTATATGGCCTGCTCGAAAAGCAGTTCGCCAAGCTCATGGGCGAAGCCAGCCGTACTAAAGGTCAATCCGGTCAGGTGCTTCTGCAGCTCCTTGAGCGGCGCCTAGACAACGTTGTTTATCGTGCCGGTTGGGCGGTAAGCCGCCGCGGTGCCCGCCAGCTAGCTAGCCACGGTCACCTCATGGTTAACGGTACTCGTGTTGACATTCCTAGCTTGCGCGTTAAAGAGGGTGATGTCATTACCGTTCGCCCAGCAAGCACCAAGACCCAATACTTCGCAAAACTCGATGATGTCGTCAAAGACACCAACCAACCCAGCCTCAGCTGGTTAAAGAGTGATCACAAAAAGATGACCATTACCGTTACCGGCTTGCCAAAGCGCGAAGAAGCCGACCCAGATATTAATGAACAGCTGATCGTTGAGTATTACTCACGTTAAGACTTTGTAAGAAGGTAAGGAGAAACTACCGTGTCGAAAGTCATTCACAACCCCACGCTCGCTCACGTAGACGAGCACACAAAAACCAGCGCAACATTTATTGTTGAGCCTCTTCACACAGGCTACGGCATGACGCTTGGTAACAGCTTGCGCCGCGTTTTGCTCAGCAGCATTGCTGGTGCTGCAATCACCGCCTTCAAGATTGAAGGTGCTACGCACGAATTTACTACTGTTCCTGGCGTAAAAGAAGATGTCGTTGACATTATGCTTAACCTCAAGAATGTACGCGTTAAAAGCCATGTTGACGAGCCAGTCACCCTCCGCCTTGAAAAGAAAGGCGCTGGCGTTGTTACTGCCGCCGACATCAAGGCAACTGCCGATGTTGAGGTAGTGAACCCAGACGCAATCATTGCTACTATCGACGATCCTAAAGCAAGCATGATTATGGACTTGGTTGTCGACAACGGCCGCGGCTACCGCACCATTGAAGAATCAGCCGCCAAGCGCACCCACAGCGACTACATTGCCCTGGACGCCCTGTTCAGCCCAGTCCTACGCGTACGCTACAAGGTTGAAAACACCCGCGTCGGCCAGGCAACCGACCTGGACAAGCTGAGCATTACCATCGACACCGACGGTTCACTCAGCCCACGCGACGCATTTGAAGAAGCAGCCGCCATCCTGATTAACCAATACACCGCCCTAGCTGGTTCTACTCGCGTAGAAGCTGGTCCAGCAGTTGGCAGCAAGAGCCTCGATGGCGACGCCGCCCAACTGATGACCCCAATTGAAGACCTCAATCTGAGCGCTCGTACTACGAACGCATTGATCAATAACGATATCCGCACGATTAACGACCTCGTGACCCTCAGCGACACGGAACTCCGCGAGCTGAAAGGGTTTGGCAGCAAAGCGCTCGACGAAGTCAAAGAAAAGTTGGCGGAGCTGGAGCTGTAAACCATGCATCGTCACGGATACCAAGGTAGGAAGTTCGGCCGCGAACGCGACCAGCGCAATGCCCTGATCAAGGGTTTGGCTACGTCGCTCGTTGAGCACGGCAAGATCGAAACCACTCTACCAAAAGCCAAAGAGATTGTTCCCTACGTGGAAGACCTCATTACCAAAGCCAAGAAGGGCGACCTTCACAACCGCCGTATGGTTATTGCCAGCTTGAGCACCATTAGCGCTGCCCACAAATTAGTTGATGACATTGCCCCTAAGCTTGGCGGCCGCACTAGTGGTCATTTGCGCATCAAGCAAACTCGCTTGCGTACGGGCGACAACGCACAGATGGCTCTCGTTAGCTTTGTCGATGACCTAACCGTTGAAGCCACGCCTGCCGAGAAGCCTAAAACAACTGCTAACCCAGTTGCAGAAAAGGCGGAGAAGAAATAATGAAGACTTTTAGCCAAAAACCAGCCGAAGTGACCCGCAAGTGGGTACAGCTCGACGCTTCTGAAGCGCCGCTTGGCCGCCTTGCCACTACTGCCGCTAAATACCTGATCGGCAAATACAAGCCGACCTACACGGCACACATTGACGGTGGCGACTATGTTGTCATCACCAACGCTGCCAACTTGGTTGTTACTGGCAACAAGATGGAGGACAAAAAGTACTACCACCACTCTGGTTTCCCAGGTGGCATCAAGGAGCGCACGCTTGCCGAACAGCTTGAGCGCGACCCAACTAAAATCATCGTTGATGCCGTTGCTGGCATGTTGCCACGCAACAAACTGCACGATGACCGCCTCCGCCGTCTTAAAGTATTTGCTGGCGAAGAGCACGCACACACCGCGCAAACCCCAACCAAAGTAGAGGTAGAAAAATAATGGCAACTAGTAAGAACGAATATTTTTACGGCCTGGGACGCCGCAAGTCGTCTACGGCTCGCGCCCGCCTGATGGGCGGCAAAGGCACCATTACCGTCAACGACAAGAAAGCCGAAGAATACTTCTGTGGCAACGAAGCTTACATTGCTGAGCTCATCCAGCCGCTACAGCTGCTCGGCCGCGAAAAAGACTTCGACATCAGCCTGAAAGTTGATGGCGGTGGTCTCGCGGGTCAAGTTGACGCCAGCAAGCTGGCCATCAGCAAGGCCCTGAGCGGTATGAACGACGACCTCCGCGGTACGCTTAAAAAGGCGGGTCTCCTTATGCGCGACCCTCGCGAAAAGGAACCAAAGAAATACGGTCTCCGCAGCGCCCGCAAACGCGAACAGTTCTCGAAGCGCTAACAAGCAACCTTCCAAAATACCCGTCACCCTGGCGGGTATTTTGTTGCGAGGCAGCGTACTGGGCGCCCCGCCATACCCCGCCCATGGACGATACTAGTAACTAAGGTTAAAATATACAGAGTATGACAGCCCAACCACGCAAACGAGTCCTAACTGGCCTCCGTGCAAACAATGACTTAACGATTGCCAACTACCTTGGCGCGCTTTTGCCCATGATTGACATGGCCAAAAACCGTGCCGATGAATACGACATTAACCTGTTTATTCCCGACCTACACAGTTTTACTACGCCCATCGACCACGACCAGCTGCAAACGCAAATTATGCAAAACCTCAAGGTCTTCGTGGCTGCTGGCCTGCCCATTGACCATGCAAATGTCTATCTATACCGCCAAAGCTACATTCCTGCCCATAGCGAACTCACCTGGATTTTAGACTGCTTCACCGGTTTTGGTGAAATGAACCGCATGACGCAGTTTAAAGACAAATCGCAAAAGCTTACCACAGAGGAAGGCGCGGATAGAATTAGCCTTGGCCTATTCAATTATCCAGTCCTCATGGCCGCCGACATTCTCTTATACAACGCTACCTATGTTCCAGTTGGCGATGACCAAACCCAGCACCTCGAGTTCACCCGCGATATCGCCACTCGCATGAACAACCGCTTTGGCAATCTTTTTACCGTGCCAGTTGCTGTTGCCGACCAACATGCCTTCTTTGGTAAAGACCAGGGGTTGCGTATTCGCGACCTTATTGACCCGACCAAAAAAATGAGCAAAAGCGACGACACCGGCAAAGGCGTCATATTTATGAATGACACACCAGAGGCCGCCATGCTCAAAATTATGAGCGCCACCACCGACAGCGAATCCAGCATAAAATACGACTGGGAAAAGCAGCCGGGCATAGCAAACTTGCTACAAATCTTTTCGCTCCTTTCTGGGCGTGATCTACAAGAGGTAATTCATCAGTGGGAAGGCCAAGAAAGCTACGGTGACTTTAAGAAAGCCGTCGCCCAGGTGGTCAGTGACTTTTTGGGTGATTTCCACACACGGTTCGCGAGC
>DATIBT010000002.1:0-4647 GCA_035457345.1 Saccharimonadales bacterium (SeqCode)
CCGAAAAAGTTACCATGCCACGCGATTGCTGGGTGCTCAAAAAGAGCGTTGCTAAGGACATGCTGCGGAGTATGCCGCCCAAAAGTATTATGAAGCTGCTTGGCTACCGGTCGGTAGATAGCATGCTCAAACGCGAGAACCTCGCCGAAATCTACGGCGCGCTACGTTTTGCCGAAGAGCCCGCCTGGCTGAATAGTTTCAACGAGATGTACAAAAAGCTCACCCCGAGCGATTTTGAAACGCGCCAGATAGAAATTGTCATTATGCCCCACGACCGCTGGGGTGACATAGCAGAGCATTTCATTCAGAAAAAACGACATAACATAACCCACTTAAAAGAGCTGGGCGTTATTTTAATGTTGCCAGTCAAGGCGGCTACATTGCCGGGGATCACCCTCTGGGCATTGTCGCTTGTGTTTCATTACACTAACGAGATTCGGCTGTATAGCTCATTTTTTAAGCTCCAACAAGTCAAAAAGAACTTTGGCGAGGTGGTAGTGGAGACGCTCATTGCCGATCCGGATCTTGGGCCAATCATGGCAGGCCAGCACATACATTGGCGGGTTATTCAGCGGTATTTCGGCAAGTTAGAAAACGAAAATCATCCTGAGATCTTCCAGCCACATGTCCAGCCGGAAGACTTGCACTGGCGCCGTGCCGAGGAAATCTTGTACCGCATTGACCCAGAGCTCAAGTTTTGGGAGGAGCTTGACTATGTTGCGCTCATGTTCGATGACCGTGCTCTCACCTTTAATATGATGGACGTGGCGGCAAGCTACTGCAATAACACGCCTTACGTGCAGCGCACCATCTATCATTTTAGAGAAAGTCTGTGGAACGAAATCTTCATGCGTTACATGGGGCAAAAAACACTCCAAGAACAAGTCCTTAAGCAGCTCGATAACGATATGATTGCCCCCGAAAGGATTCGTTTAAGCCGGTAACTTGCCGCGTAACGCTTAAGCTTTTATACTTTTACTATGAGTAAATACCAGATTTGCGTCTCTGGGGCGGCTGCCGGCGAGACTGTTGAGACGTCACATCTGTTGGCGTATGCCTTGGGCGCGGCAATTGCAAAAAGCGGCCACACATTGCTTACTGGTGCTACTGTTGGTTTGCCACAGTATGCTGCCCGTGGGGCAAAAGATAACGGGGGGCTTTCTATTGGGTTTTCACCGGCCAGTACTATTAGAGAGCACGTAAAATCATATCGTCTTCCCGTAAAAGAGTTTGATTATATAAACTTTACCAACATGGATTACGTTGGGCGGGATGTGTATTTAGTGCGCTCCAGTGACGCTCTTATTACGGTCGGCGGCCGCATGGGCAGTTTGCATGAGTTCACAACCGCGCTTGAGGGGCACGAGTTCTGTGCCGTATTGCTTGGCAGCGGTGGGCTTGCTGATTTTATTCCAACGCTCGTTGATCGGTTGCCAGTGCCCGCAGGCACTAATATCATTTACGACACCGATCCCGAGCGGCTAGTTAAGCAAGTTATTAGCGTACTCGATAAAAAATACTCTGACATTAAAGACGCCATCGATAGTTTAGAGAAACGCCCACGACGCGCACAGCGTGGGTAATAAAAATACCGGCGGAGAGGCCGGTATTTTGTAATAAAGCCTTGGGGATAGGAGGACAGTGTGCATAGGAATGCTTGGTTGCAGGGCTCGCGGCGATGCCGGAACCCTGCAACCTTGCGTCGCTGTGAAATGCTACGGAGAAGTGCCGCCTACCTGCCGGCGTACTCCTCGATTCCATCCCTGATGGCGTCGCGGTTGACGACCGCGGCCACCACGACTGCTGCGGCCGCCACGAGGGCGACCACACCGAGTGCCTTGAGCATATTGTTCACCTCCTTCTGTAGGAGTCATTGGACGCAGCCTATCATTATACATATCTTACAATTTGTTACAATAGATACTATGTCTTCTTTTAAGTTAGAGACGAAATATTCGCCAACAGGCGACCAGCCGGGCGCCATTGCCGCGCTTACGGCCGGGTTAGAGCAGGGTAAAAAAGAACAGACCCTCCTTGGCGTAACCGGGTCTGGCAAGACATTTACCATGGCAAATATTGTTGCCAAACGCCAAGTGCCGACACTCGTGCTGTGTCATAACAAAACGTTGGCCGCTCAGTTGTATAGTGAGTTCAAGCAATTCTTCCCAGAGAATGAAGTGCATTATTTTGTGAGTTATTTTGACTACTATCAGCCAGAAGCGTACATGCCCAGCTCTGATGTCTATATAGAAAAAGACAGCAAAATTAACGAAGAAATTGATCGCTTGCGTCACGCGGCCACCGATGCGTTGTTAACTCGCCGGGACACGCTTATTGTTGCGAGTGTGAGCTGTATTTATGGTATTGGCTCGCGCGAAGACTACGGAGCCATGTCGGTGACTATTAAAAGCGGTGAGCGCCGCCAGCAAGATAAATTATTGCGTCACCTTAGCGATATTCAGTATAGCCGCAACGATATCGACTTCCACCGCGGCACCTTTCGGGTTCGCGGCGATACCGTAGATATTTTCCCGGCAAGTGGTGAAACCGCCTTTCGGGTTGAGTTTTTTGGCGATGACGTCGAGCGCATTACTAATGTTGATCCGCTCACTGGCGAGATTCTAAAAGAAGTTACAGAAGTAACTATTTTTCCGGGTTCGCACTACGTAACGCCACAGGATAAGCTTAAGGTTGCCATTGGCAATATCCGCCAAGAGGCCGAGGAGCGTGTGAAGTGGTTCGAAAAGCATAATAAACTCCTAGAAGCTCAGCGTCTGCAACAACGCATTAAATTTGATGTAGAAATGCTTGAGGAAACCGGTTTTGTAAAAGGCATCGAAAACTACAGCCGCTACTTGACCAATCGTGCGCCTGGTGAACAGCCGGCAACATTATTGGATTATTTCCCCGACGACTTTTTGTTGTTCATAGACGAATCACACATGACACTCCCCCAGGTGCGTGGCATGTACAATGGCGACCGCGCCCGCAAAGAAATTTTGGTTGAATACGGTTTCCGGCTTCCTAGCGCGCTCGATAACCGCCCGCTCACCTTTACCGAATTTGAACGGCACGTCAATAATGTAGTATATGTGAGCGCTACCCCTGGCGATTACGAACTCAGCCGTAGCGGTGAGCCCGTGCAGCAGGTGATCCGTCCGACCGGCTTGCTTGATCCGCCAATAGAAATTCGCAAGACAGAAGGCCAGGTTGATGATCTCATTGCCGAAATCAAAGCAACTACCGACAAAAACCAGCGTGTGCTTGTCACTACCCTTACAAAGCGCATGGCAGAGGACTTAACAGAGTACCTAAGTGATCTGGGCATAAAGACTGCCTACCTTCACTCAGATGTAGATACACTTGAGCGTACCGACATTTTGCGTGACCTGCGCCTGGGTGTATATGACGTGCTGGTTGGTATTAACCTCTTGCGCGAAGGCCTTGACCTCCCCGAGGTAAGTTTGGTGGCCATTATGGACGCCGACAAAGAAGGCTTTTTGCGAAGCACCAGTGCCCTTATTCAAACTGTGGGCCGCGCCGCCCGCCACGAGCAAGGCCACGTTATTATGTACGCAGACACCCTTACCGACAGCATGAAGCGTACCATCGACGAAACGACTCGCCGCCGCGAAATCCAAGAGGCATATAACAGAGAGCACGGCATTACACCCACCGGGGTCCGCAAAGATATTGACGAAGGCTTGCGCGCTATCATTCCTAAAAACGCCGAAATGGTTCGCCGTGACATAAATGACATTCCAAAAGAGGAGTACGGCCGAGTCATCAAAGACCTGACCGCCGAAATGGATATGGCTGCCGCCAACTTGCAATTTGAAACGGCGGCGGAGTTGCGTGATATCATCGCTGACTTAAAAGCAAAAATGTAGGTGGGCCCGTTTATCTAAAGGAAACGGTTTCCTGAAAACTTGTGGGAGCTATACGTGCCGGTTGGCCTTGGCAGGCGCGGCATGCAGCCCGCCCAGGTACGCAATGCGGACCAACTGAAGCCAGTGGCTCGGGCCGGCGCCTTCTAGGCCCACGACACGTGCGGCCCGGGTGAGGCTGGCGTACAGGCCGTCCACTGTACTCAGGATACTGCGGAGCACTCGCAACTCTTCTGTTGGGCTTGTGCGCATGGCGCGGTGCTCGCGTTCGAGTTCATCTCTCCGCTTGCCCAGCAGGTTGCGCAAATCACCCGGATCCTCCACTTGGTAGTTCTTGCAGATTTCGACCAGCATACGGAGGAGCACTTGATCGCGCGGCTCCATTCGTCCCAGGGTATCTGCCGCTTCGATTGCCTCCGCGCTTACCGGGTCGGCGTGCTGCCGAAGCCAGCGGAACATCAACTCAGACCGACCCTGAAGGCCAAAGAGCGTATAGATGGTGGGGATGTAGGTGCCTGCTCGTGGAATGCCGTATGCCGCTGTTATTTGCTGGCTGTTCAGTCCTTTTTCGATACCTTCCAGAATCTTTGCCTGTTTTTCCGACAACTGTGGCATGGCAGCCCTTCCGTAGACGTATTTATAGAGTATGACGCATTGGGTTATCTTGCAATAACCGTGGTAGTAACATGCGCGTTTCATGTAAGCCTATAGGAACGTTGCGAAAATTATGCTCAAACTAGAGGGGATGGGCCCGTTTTTG
>DATIBT010000003.1:0-10412 GCA_035457345.1 Saccharimonadales bacterium (SeqCode)
CTTAATGCTCACACCACCCATAATGCAAGTGCCATGAACGGTGAGTGCGGGAGCGCCTTTAGTTTCAGCTGGTGTTTTGGTTTTGTTTTCCCAACCACCCATAATCGGTAGACCGCTCACGTTGACGACCCAGTTGTCTGGAACATGAATTTCAATGCCGCCGCATAGGGTAAAAACATCGAGGTCGGCCTTGCCGTCTTTCAATGCGGCATCCGTTAAATCAACCTCTATTCCGCCAAACAGCGCGCTCATACGGCCGCCGCTAAATTGCTTGGCGGTGCTGCGGGCTTCCTGGCCAGAAAAGGCCACGAACAGGTCGAGTTTTTCGTCGTCAATGTCTTCGGCTTTTGGGCCGGGATTACCTCGGCCAAGAAGTAGGCTCAAGCCAAAGAAAATAATTGCCAACGGCCAAATGACCTTCCAAGCATTGACGGTAACGACGTCGAGCTTATCAAGCTGCAACAGCACCCCGGCAGCTATCAGCAGCAGCGGCCACAAAAACTGCCGGAAGTTGCTAATAAGGCTAAGCAACCCAACAATAATAATCACCGACGGCCACCAGGTGCTAATAACTTGGCCAAACTTCATAACGTCGAGTGCATCAAGCAAAAAGCCAACGCCCAAACCTACAACTAATATGCCGAGCAGAACAGTACCGAGAGAACGTGTTTTCATGGGTTCAGTATAGCGCTGGCTACATCTTTAAGCCAGCTTGTTCCAAGAAATTGAGCGCCTGCGGCGTGGCGCCTGTTTCTTTGATGCGGGCAGCGGCGTATTGTTGGTCAATAGGCATCGCACGCACCAAGTCGGCCACATCTTTAGCGTCGAACTTGTTTTGCTCTGGCCCGCGGCGCATGAAGGCTTTAAAAATAAGCGTATCAAAGGGGTTGGCGAGGTACACACGGTGGCCGGCAACTTCGAACAGCAAACGGTTTTCAACCGCCAAATTGGTTAGGAAGATGGGAAAACGGCCTTCTGGCGCAATGAATACGTGATTCGCAACGAACTCAAGATCGGCGTTTTTAACGATCACGGCGAGCACATCTGCCTCGCTTTGTAGCGTCTCGCCTTGCTCGGTTGTGATAGTGGTGACTTTTTTATCGGTGCGCTCGGTTACTGGTAGGATCTGGGCGGCGCGGTCAAAGTCATCGTTGTGCACGAGAATATCAACATCGGTCGCCTGCCGGTTGCCGGTGAGCAGCGACACGGCACAGCCTGCAAATATTCCCCACCGGATACCTGCTTGGTTGAGTTGTGCAAACAATGCCACTGCCGCTGGTTTGTCGGCGATGAAATGCGATATCCGCGCCTGCGCGTCCACTATGGCGCCAAGCGGTTAATGTCGCGTGGGAACAAGCTCGCTTCTTTGACGTTGCCGAGCCCAATAAACTTCTGGGTCAGACGTTCCAGCCCCATGCCGAATCCGCCATGCGAGGGCATGCCGGCTTGCATGGCCATAAGGAAGTAACGGAAGCCTGGATCTTCTGGGTTGCCGCCGATTGCCTGTAGCTGTTTCATGACCACATCGTAGCGGTGCTCGCGCATGCTGCCGGTGGCAATCTCGACACCGCGGAATAGCAGGTCGATGCGGTCGGCAAACTCTGGCTTTCCGTCCTGGGCTTTGTGGTAAAACTTCATGTCGCTGGCTGGCCAGTCGGTTACAAAGACCGCTTCTGAGCCGAGCTCTTTGCTGGCGTACTCGCAGACCCAGCGCTCTTCTTCTGGCCGTAAGTCTTTTTCGCCAATGGTCTTTTCGCCGGTGGCAGCGCTGTATTTCTCGTGGATTTCAGCCATGCTCATGCTTGGAATAGTCTCGGGCAGAACCGGCTTAGTGGCGCCCCATTCGTTTAGCTGACCTTCGCAGTATTGCCAGAGGTCGTCCGAGACATTGCGGAGAATGTCGCTGAGCAGTTGCTTGAGGTCTTCAATGTCCATGAACCCGAACTCGGCGTCCACGCTGATATATTCAGTCATATGGCGAGTGGTGGCGCTTGGCTCGGCGCGGTACACAGGGGCGATTTCAAACACGCGTTCAAACACGCCGACCATCATTTGCTTGTAAAACTGGGGGCTTTGGGCAAGCGTTGCCTCTTTGCCAAAATAGTCCATTTTAAAGACTTCGGCGCCGCCTTCGGTTGCGGCCGCCAGTAGTTTTGGCGTGCGGATTTCGGTGAAGTCCTGGCCGCGGAGATATTCGCGGATGGCGCGCTGGATTTCGCTCTGTATCTTGAACACAGCTTGTTCGCGTGGGGAACGAAGGCCGATGACGCGGTATTCAAATAGCGTGTCGAGGTTGTCGGATTCGTGGCTGAGGGGCTTGTCGATCTCGATTGGCGGCTCCATTTCGACTGGCACGTCGACCTTTAGGCCGACTTCGTGGATCTCAACGCCGCCTGGTGCGCGGTCGTCTGCCGCCACAACGCCGGAGACTTCCAGCACGGTGCCAATCTGTAAACCACGCAGTTTCTCTACCTCGCCCTTGTCTTTCACAAGGGCCTGGGCGATGCCGCTGCGGTCGCGGATAACAATAAACGTTAAACCACCAAGCAAACGCTTTTTGTGCAGCCAGCCTTTAATGGTGGCCTGTTTGCCCACATGTTCTGTAAGTTGTCTGGTAAGTGTACGCATTAGTTCATTTCCTTTGGATCGGTTGATAAGTGAATATCTCGGTCGGGCGGGGCTACACCCAGAAGCTTGGCAAGTGTATCGCGAAGCGTAATCAGCCCCGTTGTATTCCCTTGATTGTCGACTACTATAAACAGTTGCTTCCCCGTTTGCAAACTGGCACCGAGCACAGTCAGCAGCTCTTCGTCCTCCGGCAGGTACACAATGCTTTTGCGCACAGCGTCTTCTACGATCTTAATGTCGGGATGACCGCTCATGACGTCGCTCATATACAGCAGGCCTTCAATGTGGCCGATGTCTTTTTTCACCACGACGAACATCTTGTGGCCATCTTTATGCAAGCGGTCAAGCAGCACTGGCCCAACCGTGTCTTTGAGCTCCACGGTCTTAATCTTGCCACGCGGCACCATGACGTCTTTAATCTTGAGGCCACCAAACGCGAGTGCCCCTTGCAGCCGCTGTTTATCAGTGGGCGTAAGTACGCGCCGATCGGCATCAATCAAATGCGACAGCTCGCTGCGCGAGGCCACAACCGCGCCCGATACCGGACGGTCCTTGGCGGTCATAAATTTCATAAACGGTCCAATGGCAACCGCTATTTTTATGAGGAACGGCTCAAGTTTCTGCTGGAGCGGTTTCGCAATGCCGCCCAACCAACCGCGCGCGGCAGCAATGTAGGCAAGGATGAAATATACAGCTACAAGCAGCGGCCCCACCGCCGAATCACTGTCCTTCAAAAGCAGCCAGGCAATGAGCACGCTGATAATGATTTCTTTTACGAACTGAAGCGCCGTCAGCGTTGGCAAAGCATTGCGGCGATGCCATTCGGCAATTGCCCCCTTATCACCGGCTTCAGCTTTGCGGCTTAGCTCAAAATCGCTCGGCCCAACCGGCGAATAATGCAGGCTTTTTATAACAGCCAACAAAAACGTAAGCAGAACAGCAATGACCTGAATCACAATTTCCATAACCTAACCTATTGTATTATAGGTGTATGAATAAGACGAAGTGGATAGTTTTTGCCGCTGTGGTCGTCCTCATTTTTGGGGGCATCATTTGGGCAAACAAAAGCAGTGAGAAACCATTTACCGGTGACGCAACCAAAGTAATTACCGAAGGACCGATTGCCGATCATGTAAAAGGCGGTAAAGACAATAAAGTGCTCATTATTGAGTATGGCGACTTCCAGTGCCCCGCCTGTGGCACCATGTACCAACCAATGAAAGAAATTGTAAAGAAATACGGCGATAAAATTACCTTCGTCTTCCGCAACTTCCCGCTTACCAACATTCACCCGAACGCCCTAGCCGCCGCAACCGCCGCTGAAGCCGCCGGGCTCCAAGGTAAATTCTTTGAATATCACAACATCCTGTACGAAAATCAAGACGCTTGGAAGGACGTCACGCTTACCAAGCGCGAAGAAACGTTTGTGAATTACGCCAAGATGCTTGGGCTCGACGAAAACAAGTTTAAGACCGACCTAAAATCTAAAGACGTCGGTAGTAAAATTGCGCGTGACCGCTCAACCGGCAGCAATGCCTATAAGGTAGACAGTACACCCACCTTTATCATTGACGGCGAGAAGATTGTCGGCACGGACAACGTTGACGTAGATAAGATCACCAAGAAAATCACCGACGCTATTGCCAAGGCATATCCAGAAGAGAAGAAAAACGATTCTAGCAATCAGTAGCAGTAGCGCGCATTGAGGACGGGTGCTCCTGGCGCGGCACTGCCACGCCAGGAGCTGGCTACTCACATGTAGCAGCCACTAGCGGGGTTGCGACAGTGTCCTGCGCCACTTCCGCACACCTGACAGCTGCACACGCATCTTGCCCTCAAAAAAGACAAGAGGCCACGTAGAGCCTTCATATTTTTTCACCTCCACATAACAGCAGGCAATAGGTGCGTAGTCCATGGTACGTTTGCAACCCGATTGCGTCAATAAAAAAGAGCGCCCGCACGGGCGCTTCTTTTTACCTAGTGTTCAAGATAATCTTGCCACTCGGCCGGGACAATTTCCACCGCAATTTTGCGGACCCGAGAGGGTTCTTTGCGGATGTCAATTGGCATATGCTGCTCCTTGTTAATTGTGGTGGACCTATCAGGACGCTACGCGCATAACCCGATCAACACACAAGTAACAACTTACCAAAGCTTGACAAACCATTCAAGCATAAACGCTACCCCGTGTGCATAAAATGTGTAAAAACGACAGCGTTAAAAGATGCGATTACGACGAGCAACAATGTATACAATAAAACATATAAAAATGCTACTTCCAAATACAAACAAGTACGCCCACGGTTCATGCTGAAACGGCAAGCCAATGTTCATGCCGTACATGCCAAAGATGACATTTGGCAGGGTGATGAGCACCGTCACCCCTGTTAATAGCTTCATGGTGTGGTTCAGGTTATTGCTGGCGATCGTAGAGTACGCCTCGCGGATGCTGGTTATCGATTTAACATGCGCCCGGCAACTTTCAATTGACTGTTCGTTGTTAAGTAGCAAGTCCTCGACCAAGTCTTGGTCTTCCTCGAACAACGGAATATGGCGCCCGCCAAGCAAGCGCCGCAAAATTACTGTGGTCGGTTCCATGGCGGCTAAGAACTCATTTAGCTCGTCTTCTATGGTTACAAAATCAATGAAATCTTGGTTGCTGATCTCGTGACCCTTTAAGCGAGTACGGATAGCGTTAATTTGCCGGCCAAGTTTGTTAATGAATGTCTCGTACTGATCGGCGATTTGGTCGAGAATGAGCAGCACCAACCGGGTCCGCTGCGTTGTAGCAAACCCAAGCTTGCCCGTTACGAAGCTTTGGAGCCGCGGCAGCTCGCCAGGCGCAATCGTAATTAACAGGTCAGGACCGGCAACAAACAAGAGAGGTGCGGTGTCGAGCTCACCCTTTTCGTTCGTAAAGGCATACCTAATGAAAATGTAGTTTAAGTCGCCTTCTTTCTCGAGACGAGGCATTTCATCGGGGTCGAGCGCGTCTTCTATATGCCCTGCATCTAACTTGAACACTTTAACGAGCGACTCTATCTCTTCTGTAGTTGGCGCCTCTACATACACCCAACAACCTGGTTTGTACGCGTGCAACTCGTCTACTTTCTTTGTACGCAACGTTTTGTAGTAGTATCTGATCATCTGCGCTTAGTATACACCGTTACGCAGGCACTTCGGCGCCAGTCTCGCGGTCGATTAGCACCTCGTTCGTGCCGCCAACAGCTAGGCGCTTCTTGTACACATAGACGCGGCCGTTGATAGTGCGGCTCTCACTACGCTGCGGTGCAGGGGATCTGACCAACTGTTTGCGTTCGCTTTGAACGTAGTAGTGGCGATTGGGTTGATTTTTGGCCTTCTGCACTCGGGCGATCGCTTGGGCGCCAACTTTGCGGCGAGGGCCAGAGTATTTGTTAGCACCGCAACTGTAGCACTCGGGGTCACAGGGGTCGTACTGCACATACTGTTTGCAGTGCGGGCAATTACCCCACACCTTCTCGGAGCCAAACCCAAGGCGGCCCGCCTGTTCGGTAACTGATGTACCAATTGGGCAATCTCCCGAATAATCTAAACCGGCACCGCGCGCAGCGTCACCAGCAGCCTGCAAGTCACTCACTTCTGCCTCTGGATTGTGCAGGCGCAGGTCAATAGCGGCTGCCAGGTTATAGCGATGAGACTCTAATAAGCGCATGCGCTCATCCTTGTCTCGAGTGAGGTCAAATACCTTATGCACAATGGCCATATGTTTCTCGATTAAATCTGTTTGAGCGCTCACATAAGCAACCACCTCTTTGACATCAATGGGCGGACGGCCAGCATACCATTCACCCCCTAACTGCTCCGAGAGTGACGCATCGTATGCCTCGCGTTGATTATTTGTAAGCCACTCAAGCGAAACCGCAGGGATAAAACGGCGCTGCGCGGCAACCGCCTCTGAGCCCAGACCATCTGGCAATTCGTAGCCAAGCGCCTGGTCCATTGCCTGCACCGCGGCGTAATTACTGCCGTCCAGAGACTGGTAGCCTATGACCAGGCCATTCTCGGTCGGGGCGGCATAGCGGTTGAACATTTTAAGGCGTTCACGGTTATAACCTGGCAGCGAACTTTTACCTTCGCGCACACTATCCGGGATCATCCAGCGCGAAAGCAGCACTCCCGAACCGGGGTCTTCGGCCGCCAAGCTCTCCATAATTTCATATTCCTCTAGTTCTAGGCGACGACGTTCAAGTTCTACTTTCCAGTCGGGATTAGCCCGTGCCATTCTTTCGGCCTGTGCAACACCGTCTTCAATGATCGGCCGCAGGGCCTGACCTAAGTCATTCACTAACCCGGCAGGGGTAAGAGTGAATTCCATTGTTGTCATCTGGGGGGCGCGGACGCGTTCAGCGGCATCTGTAATTTCATCGCGTCTGAGGCTCTCAAGCCACTCGTGGTATGCCAAGTACTCCACTTCCCGTTGGCGGCCGATCCGTTCCCGTATTTGTTGCTCCCCAGTGAGTGTTTGCACTAAAAATACCCTGCATCGAGCAGGGCGTTCGGCGGTCTAATGTAGTTTAGCGCGTATGGCTGGTCCTGCTCGGGATTACCCTTCTGCTGACGTATCGGGCTTGAGCTTACGCTCATACCGTTGCGGCACAGCTCACGATTCACACGTGATTCCGTCGTTGCCAAGGGGTTGTTTGTTAATAAATTAAGTATATAACACTGTATATAGGGCGTCTGCTGTAAAATAAACGCTATTTTTTAGTTGGCGTGGCGCCTTGGGGTGAACCACTCTGTTGGTCGGGAAGATTGACCGGACCGGCATTAACGAGCTTGTTAACCGATTCGCGGTATATAAGTGCCTGCTTTGCCTTCGGATAAATTAGCAGGAAGTCGCCGTTTTCGGCCTTATCAAAAAAGCTCTGGTCTTTGAGTTTTTCTTCATCTTCTATCTTGACTATTGTTGGTTCTTCGCTTGGGGTCATATACAGGGCACCCACCTCTTTTGTCACACGGTTGGCCGTTTCTATCTTGGTAGCATTCGGGTCTTGCTTGAACACAACGTCACGGAGCAACAAGCCGACCGCGATGAGAACAACGACGCCCAACACCGCGCCGCCAATAAGCATCATTTTTTTCTTTGGGTGCTGTTGCAACCCCCCAAGCAGCTCAATCATACGTTCAATGGTAGACGGCGCAGGTATAATGGTCAAGCTCACCCTCCTGACCGTTTTGCAAAAGTGTCGCAGTGTTTATATACTGACTATATGGAAATAGGTGTACAGAAAGTCAAAACTACCCTCAAACAAGCGAAAGCTAGCGCCACCCAAAGCCGCATTGCTGTCTTTAACGCCCTGGCCGAGAACGGCCCCATGAGCGTAGGCAGCCTGGCTACGACCATACGCCGCGATGTTGACCGTGCCACCGTGTACCGTACCGTTGAACTCTTTGAGAAGCTCGGCATTGTTAACCGCATTTGGCACGGCTTCAAGCATCAAGTTGAACTTAGTGAAATCTTCACTCCCCATCACCACCATGCTCTCTGCCAACAGTGCGGTAAAACGATAGATATAGCTAGCCCTGAGCTTGAGGCCGCTCTGACTGGCCTCGCCAAAAAACACGAATTCCTTAGCCTAAACCACTCAGTTGAGCTTACAGGGTATTGCTCTGACTGCCAGTAGCGAACGTTGACTTGCAGGAACGAAAGACTACAATAACTGTCTGAACAGATTCTGTTCAAAACACCCTGCATCCTCGGCAAGGAGTACTGAATGCACATTAGAGTGCTGGACGAGACGGTCATGATCACACCCGCTGCGTCAGTACTGGAGTTCGCCAAAGCGGTTGAGCACATCTGTGCGCTTCGTGCGTTTGCGACAAGACGCGTCATCGAAGCTACACAGAGGGGCGAGGAGGTCTCCTTCTATGGTGCCGGCCCCAACTACAGCGGCAGCCTCTTTACTGAAACCACTATCAACCTCAACTTTCTGGAAGTGCAAGTCCTCGGCAGCAAAGATGTCGTACGGATGCTGCTGAACTGGCTGGCAACGACAGAAAACGGCGGCAAGAAAGTGCAGATCATCGACAGAACTGCTCACAGGTTTACAGCTACGCTCCTGAGCGTACCGGCGGATGTCCTGAGCAGCTACAACGCTAGCCGACACTAACCGTGTGATCACACCCTGCACCCCTGCCGGGTTTCGTGGCCAGACGAGGATGCAGGGTGCGATCGCTTTTGCATCTATTGTATTGCCGCTCAACCTGTGGTCTAATTAGGTTAGCAGATTCTTACCTGCGACGATTTTGGATTTTGTAGATTGCGCGTGACTGCCTTCTACCTTCCTTGGCCGGTAAGTGGTCGTTCTGCGTTCGTGTAATAAGGAAGTAGCATGGCAGTCAAACTCTATGTCGGCAATTTGCCGTACTCCACTACCGACGAAGACCTTAAAGGCATGTTTGCTGAATACGGTACTGTTGAATCAGTAGCCGTCATCAGCGACCGTGAAACTGGTCGTTCGAAAGGTTTTGGTTTTGTTGAACTGAGCACACCCGAAGAAGCCAAGGCGGCTATTGAAGCCCTTAATGGTAAAGACTTCGGCGGTCGTGACTTGGTTGTCAACGAAGCTCGCCCTAAAGAAGCTCGCCCACAAGGCAGCTTCCGTCAGCGCAGCTGGTAGTCTCTAGAGAGACAGTAAAAACACTCGCCCCTCGTTGGCGGGTGTTTTTATTAGAAGAATATCGAATAGATTGCCGCGATACCGGCCAAGGCCATCATACCGGTCACTACCCAGCCAATAATGGTAGTTACCTTCCTATTTACATAGTCGCCCATAATTTTCTTATTACTGCTTATGCGTACAATCAAGAACAGAATGATTGGCGCCACAATACCATTTGCAACAGCCGACCAAATAAGCACCTTAATTGGGTCGAGTCCTAAGAAGTTAATGCTCAGACCGACCAACATAGAAATAATTATGACCCCGTAGAACGCGTACGCTTGTTTAAGGTTACGATACAGACCTTCGCGCCAACGGAAACTCTCAGAAAGCGCATAAGAGCTTGAGCCCGCCAATACGGGAATGGCAAGCATGCCGGTGCCAATAATACCAAGCGCGAAGAGGAAGTAAGAAGAGTCGCCAGCGAACGGGCGTAACGCTTCGGCAGCCTGAGCCGCAGAGGTAATCTCGGTAATGCCGTTCGGGAACAGAATAGCGCCACATGCCGCAATAATAAAGAACATCACCAGGTTTGACAGAAACATGCCGGACCATACGTCAATGCGCATGCTCTTAACCTCTTTTTTTGTCACGCCGTTTTGGCGCTGAGCAATGGTGGTTTGGCCATGCGTAATTTTCTCTTCCACTTCTTGGGAGGTTTGCCAAAAGAACAAGTACGGAGAAATAGTAGTGCCCAAGATGGCGCAAATAAGAAATATCTGCTCTTGGCTAAAGGTTATGCTTGGGATGACACTATGCGAAAGTACGTCCGCCCAGTCCAGGTTAGCCATAAGGGCGGAGGCCACATACGCAAGCAAAATAAGCGCCATCCACTTTAGGTAGCGGGCATATCGCACGTACGGCGTGAATATTTGCAGAAACAGGCTAAGAAGCGCAAAACCAATAACAATAATATTGAAGTCCCATTGCGGCCAAATAAGCTGCGTAGCCTTTGCCATAGCGCCCAGGTTGGCGCCGATGTTAAATGTGTTAGCGGCCAACAGCAAGAGGGCAGCCACGTACATGACCTTTTTAGAGAAATGCAGTCGAATATTACCAGCCAGACCCCGGCCAGTAACC
>DATIBT010000004.1:0-2739 GCA_035457345.1 Saccharimonadales bacterium (SeqCode)
GAAAAATATGTATAAAAGACACCAGATAGGGATATGGGTTGTTGGAGGAGTCCTGGTTGTGACCTCTCTTCTTGTCCTTTGCGGCTGGCAAACCGATAACGATACACTTAAGCGTATTGTTCCTGGTTTTGTGGCTATGAATCCAGTGACGGCGTTGTCCTTTTTGGCTATCGGCGTTGCACTTATAGCTCTGCTGCAGGAGCGTTTACGCCCGCTTGTGTTGGTGCTTGGTGGCATTGTTGTGGTCATTGGCGTCCTGAAATTGGCGGAGGTTATGGGGCTACCGCTGGCTATAGACCAATGGCTTTTTTATGAAAAGCTTAATGCCGAGAATCTGCCCAACCGCATGGCGCCAAACACCGCTTTTAACTTTGTGCTTGTTGGCTCAATGGTGATTTTATTGGCTAAAGCCCGTTGGCTAAAAGTGCTGCGCGTGATTGCCACACTCAGCATTCTGCTGTCTACTGCTGCAGTGCTGGGCTATGTGTATGGCTTACAGAGGTTATATGGTGTAGCTGGCTTTATTCCCATGGCGCTTCATACTGCCACGCTGTTTATGCTAGTGAGTATTGTATGTGTTTGGCTAACAGTACGGCCGGATGTTTTTCGCACCGTAGGGAGAAGGATAGTGGTTGGTCTTTTTGTGTTAGTGATAATTGGGGCCGGTTTGGCCTGGTTCATCATAAATGGGCTACGTACGAGTCAAGAGGTGCAAGAGGAGGTTCAGCAAGCGCGCCAAACTGTTATGGCTGTTGAAGGGGTTATTCGTTACGCCGGCGATGCCGAAACAAAGCAGCGGGAATACCTTTTAACGGGCAGTACAGATGCACTGGCTGCTTATAATGCTATAATTCCGCGCAAGCACGAGGCTATTGGCGTGCTGCGAGATCTCGTTGCGAGCGACCCTGCCCAGAGTGCCAGGGTAAAAAATTTAGAGCAGGACCTGGAGGTGCGATTAGGAGCACTCGACGAAGGGGTGAAGGCTTATCAGCGTGCCGGCCTGGCTGCGGCCCAAGAGGTGATTAGTAGCGGCTATGGTATTCGTGCTATGGCGCAGGCTCGTTCGCACGCCGATGAGATTGAAACTGCTGCTAACGCGCATCTCGATACCTCACTTGCCACCCAGAAGTCGCAAGGCCGCCAGCTTTTTGGCGTGATGGTTCTTGGTTCGGCAGTTAGTATTGGTATTATTGCGTCGATTTATGGTTTTTTACTACGCGAGAATCAGCGCCGCAATCGTGCCGAGGCCGCGCTGCGGTCAGAAGTTGCAACGCAAAAACGGCTTGAGCATACTCTCAAAGAAAATAACGAACGCTTCGAATTAGTAGCCAAAGCCACCAATGATGTCCTATACGACTTAGATATTAAACGCAATACCGTGTGGTGGAGCGATGAACTGTATAACAGTTATGGCCATAAACCAGGCAAAGAGAAAACGAGCTTCGAGTGGTGGGTGGATCATATTCATCCCGACGACGCTATGGCTATTAACGAATCGCTCGAGGCACTCGTTACCAATAAGCAGAATACCTGGATACACGAATACCGCTTTCAGATGGCAAACGGCGAGTACATGTATGTGCGTGACCGCGCTTTTGTGCTGCGTGACGCCAAAGCTAACCCGGTGAGGCTCATTGGTTCATTATTAGACATCACTAAGCAAAAAGAGTTGGACCGGGCAAAGGATGAATTTATTTCTTTGGTATCGCATCAGCTCCGCACACCGCTTACTGCTATTCGTTTGTTTGTTGAGATGCTTATTAAGGGGCAAGCGGGCAAGCTCGCGAAAGCCCAACAAGATTATATTGAGAAAGTTGACCTATCCACCAGGCGCATGATCAGGTTAGTGGGTGACATACTAAACGTATCCCGCATTGAGCTCGGACGTATCAAAGTCACGCCTGCCGATTTTGACCCGAACGCTATGATACAGTCTCGCATAGATGAAATCGAGCCGCTCGCCAACGAGAAAGGAACAAAAATTGTTTTTACGCCCACCCCCCTGCCGCTCATTCCTCTTGATGACAATGTATTTGGACAAGTTATTCACAATTTATTAACAAACGCTATTCGGTACACGCCATCTAGTGGAGGACGGGTCGATGTGGCGTTTGAGAAAAAGACAGATGGCTATGTATTATCGGTTAAAGATAATGGCATAGGCATACCACCAGAAGCCAAAGCGCATATTTTTGAGCGGTTCTACAGGGCTGACAACGCCGTGAGGGCGGTAGGTGACGGGACTGGTTTAGGTCTTTATCTGATAAAAATGATAATTACTACAGTTGGTGGCAAAGTGTGGTTTGAAAGCAATCCCGGCCAAGGCACTGTCTTTTATGTATTTATTCCAAAAGAGGGCATGAAGGCCAAAGAAGGTGAACGTAAATTAGAATAGGAGCAGATGTATGTCTCAAAAAATTGTCTTAGCAGACGACGAACAATTTATTGCAATAGCCTATAACGACGCCCTGCAGCGAGCCGGCTACACAGTTTTTGTTGCAAGTAACGGTGAAGAGGCGCTCGAGCTCATACAGAAAGAGACGCCGGATCTTATATTGCTTGACCTTATGATGCCAAAAAAAGATGGGTTTGAGGTTTTGAGTATTATAAAAGCTGACCCTGCACTGAAAAACATTCCGGTCCTCGTGCTCTCTAATTTGAGTCAGCCCAGCGACGAAGTAGAGGTGCGCAAGCAGGGCGCCGTAGATTTTTTGGTGAAGGCGGAAATGTCGTTAGATG
>DATIBT010000005.1:0-9634 GCA_035457345.1 Saccharimonadales bacterium (SeqCode)
AACCAACAACGCGCTAATGAGGAGGCCGCCAACAATCCGCAAACTAAGCACCACCATAACGGCAGCCAGCGCTGCCAAAGTGTAATTGAGCAGCCCGACACGATAACCGGCGACGCGCGCGCCGTCTTCGTCGAATGCAATATGCAACAAGGCACGGTAGTTTACGGCCAGCACAACCAAAATAATGACCGCAGCGACCAAAAGTGTCAGCACATCGCTCCAGCTGGTCGTTACAATACTGCCGAACAAATAACTCGTAAAATCAGTGCGGCCCGGTGACAGGGTGGCAAGCACCACTGCCAGTGCCAAGCCCGCGCTCATAACAATGGCCAGGCTCGTCTCGCCCGATATCCGCCGCCGTTGGCGCAGCCACTCAAGGAGCAAAGCGCCCCCGGCTGTCACTGGAATTGCTGCAGCAATAGGCGCAACACCCAGCAGCAAACCGGCGCCTACCCCCGCCAGGCTTACGTGCGCCAAGCTTTCTGCGATCAAAGAATAGCGCCGGGCCACCATAAATGCTCCTAGTACTGGTATGACAAGCGCCACCAACAATCCAGCCACAAAGGCGCGGACCATAAAGTCATAGGTGAATATATCAAGCATGGGCCGCCCCGTGTTTATGGTGCAGTATGCGGTGTTGAGCAGCGTAGAATTTGGGTAAATACTCGTCAGCTTCAAAGTGTTCAACAGACCCATCGTATAAAATGCCGCCATTTACACAGATGACTCGAGTTACCAGTTGCAGCACAACCTCAATATCGTGCGAGACCATAACAAGCGTCATACCTTTGGACTGCAAGCGGCGTAATATATCATAGAACTCTTTTTGCGAACGCTCATCTATACCAGTGGTGGGTTCGTCGAGGATAAGCAAGTCCGGCTCGCCCGCAAGCGCCTTGGCAATAAGAACGCGCTGCTGCTGGCCTCCGGACAAGTGCGTAAATGGTTTGGCGGCCATATCTGCCATGCCGACTTCGGCCAGCGCCTGATGCGCATTGGTTGCCGAGCCAAGGCTTACCACCTCTAAGACGCTCACGGGCACTTGACTGTTATGAACCGCTGCGCGCTGCGGAATATAGCCAATCTTTTTAGTCGCCACGCGGACGTCCCCGCTTGCCGGCTGTTGCAACCCTAGCAGTACCCGCAGGAGAGTGGTTTTGCCCGCACCATTGGGGCCGATCAGGCCAATGAATTCCCCGGCATGCACGCAAAACGACACGCCTTTCACTACTGTCTGCCCGCCGAGTATAACCGTTGCGCCGTCTACGTCTACCAAGACTTTACTGGCATGAGAGGGCTGTTCTAAGCGCGGCGAGGTTTTGCCGCTGGACGCTGATGTAGTCGGTGCCTTTTTGCTGCTCTTCATTGGTTATTCCTTCGATTGTATCGAACACTGCGGTCTGTGCGCCAGTTTCGGCGGCAAGCGTCTCGGCAAGCTTGGTGCTGACTAGGCTTTCAAAGAATACGTAGCCGATGCTTTCTTTTTTAATAAGGTCGCTGAGCTCTGCCAGCTTTGCCGGGCTGGGCTCTTGTTCGGGGCTCAGGCCCGCAATGGGTACTACTTTTAGATTATACCGCGCGCCAAAATACGCAAAAGCATTGTGCGATGTTATAACAGTATGCTGCTGACAATTACGCAACCCGGCAGTAATATCAGCGTGCAGCTTCTCTAATTTGGCATTGTAGGCCGCTGCTTGCTGGGTGTAATATTGGGCGTTGACAGGATCGGCTTTACCAAGACCATCGCGGATATTATTGACTGTTTTTTGAGCCATGACCGGGTCTAGCCAATAATGCGGGTCGTCGCCTTTTAGTTCCAGACCAGCTCCACCCATAACCGCCTGGCCTTTGTATTCAGGCAGAAACTTTTGCACCCAAGACTCCATGGTTGCACCGTTATAGATGAATACCCCTGACTTCTGAGCGCCAACTAACTGGCGCGGCGTTGGCTCATACTCATGCGGCTCGGTACCTGCCGGCGTTATGTTCGTAACATCTATTTTGTTGCCACCGACTTGCTTCGCGAAATCGTACAAAGGGTAAAAGGTAGCAGTGACTTGCATGCGAGTGTTAGGGCTGGTCGTACGAGTCGCCGCTAGCACAAATGCACCCGCCAAAATAATTAAAATGGCAATTGCCACGATCAATCGTTTCTTGTTCATGACACGATAGTAGCCCGCCCCACAACATTAATGCAAATTTGTCGCAAAAAATAAATAAATTGCTACATGCTATAATACTGCCCGGCTGCCATCGACGAGCAGCCAACCGACACGAGAGGACGGCTATGGGCTCCCCCCGTAAACGTCGCATGGCGACAATGGTCGCCTTGCTAGTACCGGCACTGCTGGTTCTACCGGGGTGCAACGGCGGCGACAAGCCGGAAGACAAACACTTCCAGGCCACCGCGCTGGCAGCTCCGCCAGAGCTGGGTACGCTCTTCACCATGGAGACCGCTGGCCCACAGCTCACCTGGCAGTTGGCGCATGCCAAGAACGAACAGGTACAGCGCGAGGTCGCGACGCTTCTGCACACAGCCGACGAAGCCCTGACTGCGCCGGTGCATGACATCACCAGTAAGGAGCAAACGCCGCCCAGCGGTGACAAGCACGACTACTACAGCTGGTCGGACTACTACCACCCGGATCCCAAAAATCCGGAGGGTCCATACATCCGCAAAGATGGCGAACGCGTCCCCGACCTGGACAGCCTGCCCGATAAAAAGCAACTCCGGGCTATGCTGTCCAACGTCACCACGCTCAGCCTGGCCTACTACGTCACGGGGCGCCAGCCCTACGCCGACAAGGTGGCCGAGCATCTGAAGTCGTGGTTCCTGAACCCCAAGACGAGGATGCTGCCCCGGCTCAAGTTCGCGCAGTTCGTGCGCAACCGCGATACGGCCGATACCGGGGGCAAGGGCATCATCGACGCCTTCAATATGCCACAGGCATTGGACGCCGCGCGGCTGATTCTGCCATCCAAGGCGCTCACCGCCAAGGACAACACTGAGCTGGCCAAGTGGTTCAATGCCTATCTGGACTGGCTGACCACAAGCGAGCAGGGAAAGGAAGAGGCCGCCTACGGCAACAACCGCACCACCTGGTACACCGCGCAGGTCATTGCGCTGGCCGGTCAGCTCGACCGCCAGAATGTGGCCGTGGAGTACATCGAGCGCGCCAAAACCGTCATCAACGAGCAGGTGGACAAGGACGGCAAGCAAGGGGGCGAACTGAGCCGAACCAACAGTTGGGACTACAGCGCTTCCAACGCCTACGCGCTCACACGCATGGCGCTGGCGGCCAAACCGCTGGGCACCGACCTGTTCCAGTTCACGGCGCAGGGCGGTGGCAGCATCCGCATGGCGCTGGCGTACATTGCGCCGGTGGCCAAGGGTGACGACTGGCCGGGCGACAACAAGCACAGCGTCGAACCCAAGTTAGCCCAACCCGCAATTCGGATCGGTGCATACGCGTACCAAGACGACGACATGCGCGAGGGTGACAGCAAAACACCACCTCAGCCTTGGGCGCTTGCCGCCTTCCCAGTCAAGCACTAACCTCGCGTGTCGGAATGACCGGGGCTGCTGCGCGCAGCCTCGGTCATCCGCCAACTTGCACGCGCCAATCCGCGGCGGAATTTGTATCGATTGCCGGATCGTTGCGCAAAATATCCTTACGAGTCGTTATGCCTTGTATTGCCGGATTTAAATAAGTGGTGTCAGTCCCCCAACTGATCGCATCAACGACATTTCCGGCTTTATCCTTCAGTACTAGATAGTCGCCTTTGACGAGCAGCTTGCCAGATGGGCCAGAGTGAACATCGAAGAACTTATTTTTAGCGTACAGCGGCGTTGGACCGCGGAAGCCAAATACCAGGCCCGAGCTACTCTCCAGGCGCCACCCTTCTAGGTCAGGAACAGTGCCGCGGTTGGGGTTGTACAGATACGTGATAGGCTGGAAGCTCACATCAGCGTCTGGGGCGCCAGGAAAGTTGACCCGCCAAATCAGGACCTTAGGCGTTGGTGCCACGGCGGTAATGGAATTGTTTGTGAGCGTTGCGCTCCCCGTAATGGCCGCCTGTGTCGTACCTACTGTCGCCGCCATGAGTACACCCACCATAAATACACCTAGCCCATCGAGCACACGGGGACGGATTTTTTTGGAAGCCGGTTTCGCGGCGACAGACTGGGGCGCAGGCACTGCAACTGCTGGCGCGGCTTCGGCAGCTGCTACGGCAAATGCCGGCTGCGGCTTAGGCTCGGCCTTCTCTTGTTTTTCTAATTCAAGCTTGAGCAACCGTTTCACCAGCAGTCTCACCTCGTAAATGAACAGTATCGCGGCCGGCAAATACACGAACAGTGCCAAACCAAGTGGCGAACGAATAAAGTCAGGGATGTGCCCGGCACCGGGAATAACAGAGGTAACTTTGCCCACCACTTGCAATTCGCTCACTGGCGCCGGGTCTTTGCCATTGTTTGCGTCACCCTTGGTTACAAACTGCGTCGGACCGCCTTGCACAGGTTTAACCTCGACAATGCGGTGCGTCACAAACTGGTCGTCCAATGCCTTGCTCTTGAAGGTAATGACGTCCCCGGCCTTAAGCTCAGAGCCAGGAACGCTGTGTACAATCACGAGTGCACCTGGATTGATGGCGGGCACCATACTACCGGTCAACACCGATAACGCCCGCCACCCGGTGAATGGCAAGCTAAAGGCAAGGATGGTCAGGGCAACCACGCCAAATAGCGTGAACCCTATGCCGACCGCGACGCCTTTTAGCTTGCCCATAACTCCCCCTATTCTACAGCAGTGCCAGTGAAGGTTAGGTTGAAGTTGCTAAAGCTAGCGCTGCTGCCTGTTACTGCATCAGCATCAGCCTTAACCTGTACGTCGAAACTGTTAGTTGCCCCGGCGAGCAATTTGTCCGCACCACTTACGCCTGGCAGGTTGTTAAATAGTGTCGCAAAGTTATCAAGAGTCGCCTCGACAGATGGATTACCAGCCACCGTAGTGTTGGTGATTTTAACGTGCACCTTGCTTGGATCGTATGTTCCTGCACTGACGCCCCCGTCAGCCGTTACTGCAATCTTGAGGTTGCCAGTTCCGTCGTTCTTCAGACTGAATGTTTGCGCCGCGCTGTACGCCGCAGCGCCTGGAACCAAACCGGTAAATTGTAGACCAGCTTCACTTGCCGTGGGCACAGAACCTGCGTCTGGGCCATCAACAAGCAAACTGCCCGTTACACTTGCAAGTGTGTTGCCTGTTAAGGTTGCCGAACTGGTAATTGCGGCATACGTCACACCGCCAACCAACACGCTGAGCGCTCCAAGCACAACGCTGGCACGCATAATAATCGCACTTTTCTTCATTTCCCACCCTCCATTATGTTTATGTTAACTATACATTGTAAAAAGCACATGCGTCTATGTGAAATTTCTCATTTTTTCTAGATGAGGAGCGAACGATTTGTCAACCAACTCCAGTCGTCGGGGTTCTCTTTTTTATATGTCCAATAGAATTGTCCGGCGGCTTGCGCGAATGCTGCGAGCTGCGCCTTAGCGTACGCCTGTTTTTGCGCTGCGCTAAAGCTGCCGTGTAATGCCATGCTCCATTCGCCCACAATGACTTGGTGGGTTTGTTGCATGGCGGCAATCATTTCTGCCCAGCCTGCTGCTTTTTGGAGGTGTTCATCGAATGACAGCCGCCTGTCTTCTTCGCTGAAACATTGATATAGATGGGTGTCGATGACCACATTCGGCTTGTCGTTTAAAATATCGGCCCATATCGTGGGGCGAAACGAATCGTGTAGCACAACGGCAACCGATTCGGGCGCGTATTTGCGAATACACCCATACGCCCGTTCGTAAAAATCAGCAAGAACCTCTTTAGGAATATCCCATTTGGGTTCATTAAGTACCTCTATGCCCCACAAATTTGGCGCATTGCCGTAGCGTTTGGCGAGCCGCTCAAGCACAGCGAGCGTTTTTGTAATGTTACCAGGATCAGTCCAACATACCTCGCCAATACTGCCGCTGTGATCCCAGCCGTTTTGCGAACCGGGCGCAGCATGTAAGTCTATGAGCACTTGGATACTGTACCTAGCTGCAGTCACGACCGCCCGGTCCAAGTGGCTAAGCCCGCCCACAAGTGGCGCTTCATTGCCAAAAATGCCGTAACTGACTGGAATCCGGAGCGCATTTATGCCGCTTCTGGCAAGCAATTGAATATCTTGTTCGGTTATAAACGAGGTGCGATACGCTTCAAGCGTATGCCGCTTCTGGCGGCCTAATTGCTCGCACAGGCTGTATTCATCTTCTGCAGTCATACCGGCAAAAAGACGAGGCGCCAGCCACTTTTCTAGCACCAACCAACCGCCCACATTGACACCCCTAAGCTTTTGCGTCATCACCATATACGAGCTATCATAACAAGGAAAACGTAAGCCTAGCTTAAGGCTTGGTCTATATACTACAGAAATAATTGGGGGATCCATGGAACAAGCATCAAACGATACACGCAAACGGGTTATTACTGGCATTGTCGCCGTAGCTATATTGGCTCTTTTGGCAGCTGGCGTGTTTGCATTGCGTAACAATGACCAGCAAGCGGCCGCAAACCAACCAGCCGATACGCAAAATTCTTCTGACACAATCGCACAAACGAGCACCAATCCACAAACAGTACCTGAATCCACAACTAGTTCAGCAACATATAAAGACGGTACCTACACTGCCGGTGGCAGCTACACCTCGCCTGGCGGCAACGAGCGAGTCAACGTGACTGTCACACTTAAAGATGACAAAATCACCGACGCCACAGTCACGCCCACGCCAGCCAGCCCAACCTCGAGCCAATACCAAGGCCAGTTTGTTGCCAACTTTAAGCAGTTTGTTGTTGGCAAAGACGCCGACCAAGTCTCTCTTAGCCGCGTGTCTGGTTCGTCACTAACTTCACGCGGTTTCAATAATGCCCTCGACCAAATCAAGCAGCAAGCCAAAGCATAGTTTTGGCTTTGAAGCTATCGGCACTGCCTGGTCAATTGATATCGAAGGTGAGGTTGATGTTGCACTTGAAGCCGAAATAATAGAACGCATTGAGATCTTCGACAAAACATACTCGCGCTTCCGCCCTGACTCGCTCATAACAAAAATGAGCAAGCATGCCGGCACTTACGAGCTGCCAAAGGATGCATCGCCGCTGCTTGCCTTCTACCGCAGGTTGTATGACGCAACTAATGGCGCAGTTACGCCACTAATCGGCAGCGTCATGGAGCAAGCAGGGTATGATGCTAGCTATTCTCTACAGCCCAAGCGTTTGCAGCAACCGCCAGCCTGGCAGGATATCCTAGAAATAGCAGATGATACCATGCATCTCAAGCAACCCGCCGTGCTCGATCTTGGCGCAGCAGGCAAAGGGTACCTAGTCGATATTGTCAGCGCAATCATCCAAAAGTATGAGGTAACAAGTTTTTGTGTCGATGCCGGTGGCGACATGCGATACTACACAACCCGCAACCAGGCCTTGCGGGTTGGCCTTGAGCATCCAGATGACCCTACGCAAATCATTGGCGTGGCCGAGCTCGGCAACCAAAGTCTGTGTGGCTCTGCTGGTAACCGGCGCAAATGGGCAACCTATCATCACATTATTGATCCTCGCACACTAGAGTCGCCGCGTCACAATAAGGCAACGTGGGTGGTGGCGCCGACCGCCATGGAAGCCGATGGACTAACAACTGCACTATTTTTTGCGCCGCCCGAAAAACTCCACGAATTCAATTTTGAGTACGTTATTGTGCATGCTAACAATTCAGCGCATATTTCGCCAAATTTCCCCGGGCAATTGTTCGCCAGTTAGGGTATTGTAAACATAGGCACTATGAAATTTATAGACGATTACCTAAATAGCATTACTATGTACCGCCTGCTTTTATGCGGGCTGATGATTATTGCCGGCAGTGCGATTGGCCTGAGTGTTGTAGGCCTTCTTGACCATAACTGGTTGTCGCTGGCCATAAGCGCCGTGCTACTACCGGGCGTCTGTTTCGTGGCAAATAAAGTCTTCGCCTACATTTTTGGCGCTGCCACAAACCACGAGTCGGCACTTATTACTGGTTTGATTTTGTTCTGCATTTTTTTACCGCCGCAAACCATTACCCAAGCCGCAACGTTAGCACTAGTTGGCGTCATTGCTATGGCCTCCAAGTACATACTTACTTTCCATAAACGGCATATTTTTAACCCAGCCGCCATTGCAGCAGTCATCATTGGCCTCAGCGGTCTTATGTATGCCGGATGGTGGATTGCAACAGCGGTCATGCTGCCGATCGGGGCTATATTTGGCTTGCTCATTTTACGCAAATTACATCGTTTTACCATGTTTTCGGTGTTTTTGGTGATTGCGCTTATGGTTGTATTTATTACAAGCCAGGGCGATGGCCGCACGGTGCAACAAATCCTGGTTGATAGTTTTGTGTCGTGGCCATTGCTATTTTTTGGTGCGGTCATGTTGACTGAACCGCTTACCACGCCGCCCACCAAAAAATGGCAGCTTATGTACGGCGGACTTGTGGGCTTACTGCTTGGATCGCGCCTTCACGTTGGCGACTTTTACATGACACCCGAAATCGCCCTGGTGCTCGGCAACCTATTCAGCTTTGCAACTAATAGCCTGCGTAGGCGCGTTCCACTCAAACTTATTAGCCGGCAAGAAATAGCACCCAATACGTTTCATTTTACGTTTCAACCAGCGTCACCCATACGGCACATGGCAGGACAGTATGCAGAGGTAACGCTACCGCTCGCGCACGCCGATTCACGAGGTAACCGCCGCACCTTCACTATCGCTTCATCGCCCACAGAAGACACCGTGCAGTTTGGCATTAAAATGAATACCCCGCCAAGCGCCTTTAAAAAAGTATTGAATGCGATGAATCCAGGCGGGCATATGTCTACTAACCATATTGCTGGCGATTTTGTACTGCCTAACGACACGAACGCCAAATTAATTTTTATCGCTGGCGGCATTGGCATCACGCCGTTTAGGAGCATGCTTAAATATCTGCTCGACACCGACCAAACGCGCGATATTGTACTGTTCTATCAAGTGCTTGCACCACAACAAATTGCGTACCGGGACCTTATTACCGAGGCGGCCAAAAATGGCGTAAAAGCAGTCTATGTTATTACCGACAAGCAGCCTGCCGACCTTACTGATACAGAGTATGAACAAGGGTTTATTACGCCTGAAATGATCGGCAAACATGTGCCCGACGTTCCCGAACGCATTTTTTACATATCTGGGCCCCCTGCTATGGTCAAAAACTACACAAAAATGGTGCGTACTATGCATGCCAAAGGCGTTAAAACAGATTATTTCCCCGGTTATTAACAGATATAATCTGTAGCCTAAATATTGACATTTTAACTTAAGCATTATATAATGTATTTACAAACCTGACTTCCGGTCGGGTCGTACGAAGGAGAACTATCATGACAACCTTCCCGTTCGGCAACGACGAGCTGGGAAAAGCGATGCAGGCGGTTGCGGCCCTCGGCACGGCCCGGCTCCTCGAGCTGGCCATGGATGGCTTCGACACCCCGCACACCTACGACTACGAGCTCCTCAAGGGGCTGGTG
>DATIBT010000006.1:0-52632 GCA_035457345.1 Saccharimonadales bacterium (SeqCode)
GTCTTAGGAGCGTCCACCACTGTGACTGGACGGGCGCGGTAAACATTGACATCATACCCAGGGGCGACAAGTTCAAAAGATGTGCCCGGCTCAACGACATCATGGTTGTTCAGGGTAACGTCTGCTCTATCAAGCGCTTCGCCAATTGTCTTAGCATCTGTTACGACCGTTTGCTGGGTGCCGTCGTGGTGAATGGTAATAACGCGCGAATTTTCCGCATGCGTGGGCCGCGGCACGCAAACAAAAATAAAGCCAAGCACCGCTACTACTGCGGTTCCCGCATATGCCACACCTCGTTTCTTAGCAAAACGTTTCATTGCGTCCATAAATAGATCTATGGAATAGTATATCAAATTTTGTAAATATACCTCCGTCCCCAGTAGTTGCGTAAGAAGAGGGTTGCTAGCGCCGCGATCTGAGCCGAAGGCTCATCCGCAAAGCGCACTCTTCGTCGCAGCTATTGGGGACGGAGGGCCAATGCCGCATCAACGGTGAGGCTATAGTTCTTAGGCAGCTTATCAAGAGGAAACCAACCGATATCTAGCACCTCCAACCGACGGTACCTGGCAAGGAGCGGCTCCTGCTTAGGAATTGTCGTCATAAAACAAGCCACCGTATAGCGCGAGTCAGGATACGGGTTAGTGAATGTACCTAACTGCTCAACATCGCGCAAGGCCAGTCCTGTTTCTTCCAATACTTCGCGTAAAGCGGCTTGCCGAGGGGTCTCTAAGCGGCGCATACCGCCGCCCGGCAAACTCCACCGCTGATGGCCCAGCCAACTGCGCACCAACAAGATTTCGTTTTGGTCATTTAAAATCACCACACGGACGCGGTGGTGTTTAGGGGTAACATACACTTTCAAGAGAGGCTTAACGGCACCATAGGCAATACGGCCGAGGGAAGCGTACAGATCTTTTGCCGTGCTGCTCATCGCACTTAATTGTAAAACAAAACTTAGGAAATAAAAAAGCCCTCGCGTACTTTGAGGGGTTTCGCCGCCTGGCCGCGCCGCCGGAATGTATCCGGGGCGCGGCCAGGGCGGAGGGGGTGACTCGTGAAGCGCTACTACTTCACAAGACGCTCATGGGGCCGGACGGGCTGGAAACCGCACTCAAGCCGCAGTATGAGCTTGACGACCGTGCCGTCATGACGGCGAACCGGCAGAACCAGGTAGTGGCTCGGCGGCTCCGTCTTGGTGGCGGCACGGACATCGGGTCGATCATCCCTGCCTCGAACCATGTAGTAGGTGCCGACTCTTGTGTTCCCACGATTGTCGACGTACAGGAACGCCTTGTTCCAGTCCACACGGGACAGGAACTCGTTGAGCGAGCCGGCCCAGGCGTCGACGGACTTGAACCGATGGTTCCGGTCAGTGCCGTCAACCTCGCTCTTCAGCGAGGCGAACAGCGCCCAGTCGCCGCCGACCTTGTGGTGCGCCGCCTTCATGTACCCACAGACGGGCCGCTCGAAGAGCTTGCGCATGTCGGTCATGTTGGCGGTCACCGTCACCGGCGGCCCAAACGCGTTCTTCGACTCTTTGCCGGAATCGAAGGCGTAGTAGTGGGGCGCCACGCGCACCGGGCATTCGTCTGGCTGGGGCGTAAAGAAGGGTGTGTCGGACGGGGGCTGAGCTTTGACGGGTACCTGCTTGGCATCTGCCAGATACACCGGCATGCTCGCCACCGCGACAGACGCGGGGACGAGAATGCCCAATGCCAACAGAAGCAACCAGACCAGTCGTCGGCGCTGAGTCATGCGTTCGTCTCCTTGGCGACGTTCAGGATGGTCGGGAGGTCGTCGTGCCGCACCGGCACGAAGTAGTGCTCGGAATGGACGAGGGCGCCGATGATCCCGCCGACGGCGCCGAAAGCCATCGTCACGAGGGCGACCAGTGTCCACTGCCACGGCCCATAGGCCGACAGCGAATCGAGGATGATCAGTTTGCCCTCGACGGCGTCCTGGAACCGGCCGATCTCGGTATTGGCCATGATGATCAGCGACAGTGCCGCGCCGGCCAAGCCGCCCAGCAGCGCGCCCAACCACGCGAACGGGTGCCGGGTACGCTGAATTACGTAGCGGTTGACGACGGCCACCTCATTGTCCCGGAGGTACGACGCCACCGCCAGTGAGATCACGCCGGCGCCCTCCCTCTGGAGCAGACCCGTGACGATCATCTTCAGGAACTTGGAGTCCTTGGCGAGGCTGGCGGCCACGGCGTCCGCGTTGGGGACGTCGGGCAACAGGCCCTTGATGAGCGCGGCGAAGCCGGCCATCACGTCGTCGGTCGCATCCTGGCGCTGGCCATCGGTGCGTGCCGCGGGGGCACCCGCGATAGCGCGAGCGCTGGGGTGCTGCTCGGCAATAAATGCTCGGGTCACGATGTCCTCCTGGACAGGTTCGATGGGATGTGCGTGTACGACGACAAAGGTAGCACCGTCGTAACTAAGTGCAAATTATATAATAAAATATGTATAAAATCAATTAATTACATCTGCCTGGGTAACTGTCAGGCGGCAAGTAGCAAGCCAGTGCCGCCCAGCAGCGAAAGAATACTACTCACAGCCCCTTTTATGCCCGCTCAAGCGGCGCAAAGTCTAAATTCAACCGTTTTATACCGCGGCCAGGAAAGCTAATTGCCACCGTCCGGCCCTCTATGCCTACAATCTTACCAGTGCCAAATACTTTGTGGCGCACACTGTCACCGATATCAAGCTCCAAATCATCGGGGACGATGCGCGGCTCTAAAGGATCAAAATCATCCGTTGGCCCCCTAAAACCAAATGCCGGTGCCTGAGTTGTTTCAGCTTCGCCGTCAATATCCGCCAAAAAGCGTGATGGCGGATTGTGCTGCGTGGTGCCGTATAACATACGGCTGGCAGCGCTGGTTAAAATAAGCTCTTCACGCGCCCGTGTCATGCCAACATAACAGAGGCGGCGCTCTTCCTCCATCTGATCCTGCTCATATAAGCTGCGACTGCTGGGAAAAATACTTTCCTCCATGCCAATCAAAAAGACCACAGGGAACTCCAAGCCCTTGGCGGCGTGCATGGTCATAAGGAGCACAGCGTCTTGATCGGCTTGCACTGCGTCCAGGTCGCTAATGAGGGCGATTTCTTCGAGGAATCCCGCCAAACCCAGTTCGGCATACTCGCGCGCCACGCTCACGAGCTCTTTGACGTTTTCTGCCCTGTCTTCGGCCTGCGGCGAACCGTCATCTAAGAAATCGAGGTAGCCGATGCGCCGAATGACTGCCTCGAGCAAATCCGGCAAACTCATCGTTTCTTTTGCCTCGTTGAGCCGCGCGAGCATTTCACCCACATCGGCGAATGCTTTGCGCGCTTTGGGCGTGAGCGCGGTTGCTGTCTCCGCGTGTTCAAGCGCTTGCAATAGTGTCAGACCGTTTTCTGCCTGCCAATCTAAAAAGCGGTTCACCGAGACATTACCAAGGCCGCGTGTCGGTACATTCACAATCCTCAAAAAACTCGCGCGGTCAGCTGGCTGATATAGTAACCTGAGGTAAGCGATAAGATCTTTGATTTCTTTGCGGTCATAAAAGCGCACCCCGCCTACAATACGGTAGGGCACACCGTACCGTATGAGCGACTCTTCCATGGCGCGGCTTTGGGCGTTGGTACGGTACAGCACAGCAAAATCCTTATAGCGCCGCGCACGCATTTGGACGGCGTTTTTAATGCGGCTGACGATTGTCTCGCCCTCATGCGCCTCTGACCCAACATACAAAATTTGCACTGGACTCCCCTGCCCCGCCTTAGTCCAAAGGGTTTTGTCTGAGCGCTGGGTATTTTTGGTGATCACATTGTGGGCAGCGTCGAGGATACTTTTGGTGCTGCGATAATTTTCTTCAAGCTTGACCACGAGCGCCTTAGGATAATCGCGCTCAAAATTAAGGATGTTTTTAAAGTCGGCGCCGCGCCAACTATAAATACTTTGCCAGTCGTCACCAACCACGCATAAATTCTGGTTATCGTTTGTTAAAAGCTTGACCAGGTTGTACTGGGCGGCGTTTGTATCTTGATACTCGTCTATTAATATGTACCGGAACTGGCGCTGCCATTTTTGACGGATTTCTGGCACGGTTTTGAGCAGGCGCACCGTCTCGCCAATGAGGTCGTCAAAGTCGAGGGCCGCGGCGTCTTTTTTGATCTTTTCGTAAATTCCGTATACATCGGCGGCGACTTTTTGGAGCGGCATGCGGGCGAGCGAGCTGTACTCTGCGGGCGAGACTAAATCGTTCTTAGCCGTACTAATAATAGAGGCGACCGAGGTGGGGCTATACTGCTTTTCGCTGACGCCAAGCTGCCGCATTGCTTGCTTCACGGCACCCTGCCGGTCAGCCTCGTCAAAAATAACGTAGTTCTTAGGAATTTGAATATGTTCGCCATCAAACCTGAGCAGGCGCACGCAGATGCTATGGAAGGTACCCATAAATGGCATAAACGCGCGGTCGTCGGCGTTTTCACTTAATAAAAAAGCTAGGCGTTCACGCATTTCTTTGGCAGCTTTGTTTGTGAAAGTGACGGCCAAAATCTGATTGGGATATGCCTTTTTACTAGCAATAAGATATGCAATACGGTGCGTCAGGGTTTTAGTCTTGCCAGATCCCGCCCCGGCCAAAATGAGTACAGGCCCTTCGGTAGTTTCGGCAGCCTGACGTTGGGCGGGGTTGAGGTCGCGTAAAAGAAGTTCGGTGTTCACTGCACTATTGTAACAAGCTTACGCCTGATGGGCCCCAAGTAATTGTTACAGCACATATGAAAACCGGCCCGCAGATGAAACGGCGCGGAGCCGGATTTCATCTGGGGCCGATGACCTCAGCGTGTCACAGGTCGCCGGGGAACTGCTGGTCGGCGCGGCGCTCCCGCTCGTTGCGGTAGCCATCGGGCTCAAAGTTGGTCCAGAAGCCGGCCCTGGTGGCCGCCTTGACCGCCAAACGCCGGTCACCCAGGGCGGAGCGCCCCGAGACACCGAGCGAGCCGACGATGGTGCCGTCCTCGTCCAGCAGCAGGATGCCGCCGTCCCAGCCGACGAACGGGTAGCCGTGGCCGGCGATGGTGACATCACGGTCGTCGTAGTCATCCAGGTCGACGGTGTCGCACTGCTGCATGAGGCAGGTCTGTGCCTTGCCCGTGGCGACATTGATGCTCGCCGGCTTGACGCCGGGCATGGCGAGCGACGCGACGGGCAGGCCCATCGACGTCGGCGTCATGATGGCCGCGGCCACCGGCGCGGTATCCGTGCTGCCAGGCTCGTTCTCCTTCGCCGCCTCGTCGACGGCTGTGAGCAGGGCGAGCAATGTACTGGTCTCCATGAGGTTTCCCCTCAACTCGACATTGGGTCGTGCGCAATTATACAGCAAATAGCACTACCAACCAATAATGAATAAGATTTGTCTAACCTAAGTTGAGCGACTTAAGAATGCTGTTGACGTCCACCGCACCCGTGGCCACAAAGTAGGCTGCAACGCCCGCCAGAACAATCAGAATGATCAAAGTCAGTGTCAGAACCATACCAGCCTTAGAGCCCCCACCCTTGTGCGCCTTGGCAGGTGGCGCGATCGGCGGGTGGTACGTCTTGGTGTCAAAGATAGGGCGGTCGTCTTTGCTTGGTTCGGTCTCGTTAGTTTTGTACTGGGGAGGAATGGCCATCTGACGCAAATCGTTTACGGTTGCCCGGGGGGCTGGCGGCGTAGTGGGAGTAAACTCTGGCTCCGAACTTTCAACGGCTACAAGTTCCGGGTCTAATTCTTTGGGGGTTGGCGTTGTGGGCAGATCGGTGGGTTTATCGTCTCTAGGGATGTCGCCTTTTGGTTCGTCCGGGATTATGGGGACTTCAGTGGGAGCCACTTCAGTTGGGGTGGTGGCAAAAGCGCCGAGCGGACGTTTTTCTACTTTGGCATTTACGAATGGCGTGCCAGTCGTTTCTGGCGCTGCTTCGCCTGGTGCTTCTTGAACCGGGTCGGTCTCAGATGTAACCGTATCTGGCTGCGGTGTGTCTGGCTCAATAATTGATTTGTGCTCCATAGTCGGAGGCGTGGCAGGTAGGTCCGGCTTCTTCTCTTCTTCGCCGCCAAAGCCGTGCGCTTCAAGCGGATCAGGGAAAGTGGCCTTCGCGTGCTCAGGCACGGCGTCTAAAACTGCGGCAGCCCGGGGGCTATCTTTTTGCAGGTTAAGCGAAGCGAGCGTTTCTTCGCTTACATCTTTGCTTTTTGCTGATTCTGGCGCTGGAGTTGGCGCGCTTGCCTCGCGAGGCCGGGGCGGTTCGGCAGCAACGGGACCAGTAGGTTGCAATGTAGGAGAAGTGCGCGAAGCCCGCACCGATGGCGGCGCTAATTGCGCAGGCTTGGCCGGCTGCACAATATCCATGGCAATACCTTGGCGCTTTGGCACAATAGCGGCGGCAGGGCGGCGCACTGCAATAGGAGTAGATTCTTCTTTCTTCTCTGGAGTGTAGTCCTCTGCCTTAACAGGTTCGGCAGTGTGTTCTTTGTGTTCTTCGGATTTAGACGGCTCTGGCGATTCTTTCGGCGGTTCGGCTGGCTCTGATTTATCGGCAACTTTAACATGGGCCTTTTTAGCTTTGGGCTTCGAGGCTTGGTCCATCAGCTTGCTCACCTGTGCATGTAGTTCGTCTAGATCCAAATCGTTGCTCATCTGCCCACCTTTTTACCTTATATCGCCTGCAATTCGTGCGCCCTTTTTACAATATTGGCGAATGGTTGCGCCCGCAAGCTGGCGCCGCCAATAAGTAAACCGTCTATCCCTTCGGCAGCAAGGTAGCCGCCGGCAACATCGCCATCAACACTCCCGCCATACAAAATTTGAATGCGAGATGCGGCTTTGCGGCCAAACATTGCATCGACATGTTTGCGGATTAATCGGGCGGCGTGCGAGGCGTCGTCTACTTTGGCGTAATCGCCAGTACCAATAGCCCACACAGGTTCGTAGGCGATGACCACGTTTTCTACTTCGTCCGAGGTGATATTTTTAAGACCGGTTGTTATCTGTTCATATAGCACGTGCTGTGTCTCGCCCTCGATGCGCTCGTGCTTGGTTTCGCCTACGCACAGAATCGGGCGAAGATTATTGCGAAGCACCGCCTGCACCTTAAGCGCAACAAGCTTGTCGTCTTCGCCAAATATATGGCGGCGTTCAGAATGACCAACAAGCACATAACTCACAAGGCTACGGAGCATATTGGCAGACACTTCGCCAGTATATGCACCCTCGTCTTGGTAATAACAATTCTGGGCGGCCAACTTGAACTTGCGACGGTCAACCTGAATAGACAGCGATTGCAGCGTCAGCATATTTGGCGCTAGCACTACTTCTGTATCTTTAAATGTCGGCACAGTTTCTTGCAGTTTGTGTAAAAACAAACTAGCTTCACCGACAGTAAAATGCATCTTCCAATTGGCGACTATCAGTTTGCCCATCTATAAAAGCCGTTATGGTTACTTAGCTTTTAGTGTACCAGGTTTACTGGGGCGCCGTCTACGCTTCGTCAGCCGGAAGATGCGGATGGCCATTTTTGTCGAGTGGCCAAAACGGATTATGGGCCACTTCCCACAAAAACCCATCGGGGTCAGCGAAATATCCGCTATACCCGCCCCAATAGGTTTTGTGCGGCTGTTTAACCACGCGCGCACCAGCGTTTCTGGCGATAGCAAACACCTCCCCGACTGCCTCGGGAGATCCGACATTATGAGCAAGCGACATGCCATTAAAGGTCGCTGGTGGCGTATTCTCGATACCTGCGTCTTTGGCTAAATCGGCGCGGCCAAAGAGTGCCAGGATAAATCCATCGCAGTCTATAAAAGCAACGTCATCTTGAACGCGCGTTTCCCAGCCAAGTCCATCCCGGTAAAACGCTACAGACGCCGCCAAGTTAGATACACCAAGCGTCACCATGCTTACTCTGGGGAGCATTTTTGCCATAGCTTATTTATCCATTAATGCTGCGACGCCCGGTAGCACTTCTCCTGCCATTAAGTCCAAACTTGCGCCGCCTCCTGTAGAAACGTGCCCAAAACTCTTGCCTTTTTTAGGATCCCAATGTACCACAAAGTCGGCAGTATCACCGCCGCCAATCAGGCTAAAGACGCTCTCGTGCTCGGCGAGTGCCAACGCCAGCTTTGCGGACCCGTACGCAAATACCACATATTCCGCCATGCCGAGGGTACCGTTCCAGACAACCGTTTTGGCGCCGCGCATATGCTGTAGCATTGTCTTAATACTGTCGGTGCCCAGATCTAAAATGTATTCGTCGACACCGACAGCGTCTATACTCACCACTTTACGTCGCTGCTTCGGGCCAATCTCTGGCGCTACTGCCACATCTGTGGGCAGAAGCAGGAAGTCGTCTACTTTTGCGGCGCCCACCTTTTTACTGGCGAGTTCGTAAATGTGGTCGAGCGTTTTTTCTTCGCCGTCTTCGACTTTACTTTTGCCGACATCGTAGCCACGATATTTTAAGAAGGTGTTAGCCATAGCGCCACCAATAATAAGCTGATCAGCAATGCCAATGAAGTTGTCTATCACTTTAATTTTGTCACTTACTTTGGCGCCGCCGAGCACGGCCACAAGTGGGCGCTTTGGTTTGCTCATAACACCCAAAATAGTCGTCACTTCTTTTTCTAGGAGCAAGCCGGAGACGCTGGGCAAGAAATGAGTGATAGCATCTGTGCTGGCGTGCGCGCGGTGCACCACGCCAAACCCGTCTTGTATAAAATAGCGGGCACCCGAATCTTCGGCGAGCCGTTTAGCAAAATGGGGATCGTTCTTTTCCTCCTCTTTGTAATAACGGAGGTTTTCGAGCAGAACAACATCGCCGGCTTTCATTTTTTTGACGGCAACTTTCACCTTGTCACCCACGCAATCATCGACAAACGTCACCGGCTTGCCAAGCAGCTTGCTCAAGCGCTTTGCCACCGGTTTGAGCGTTGCCGAAGGGTCGCGCTTGCCCTCTGGCCGCCCCAAGTGCGAACACACGACAACTTTACAGCCAGCTTTGAGTAAAAACTCGACGGTAGGGATAGAGTGCAAAATACGGAAATCATCGGCAATGGTGCCGTTTGGTTTGAGCGGCACGTTGTAGTCGGCGCGGAGCAGCACTGTTTGGTGCTCGAGTGGTACATTGCGAACCGTCTTTTTGTGGAATGCCATCATGCTTATGTTATTTAAACATACATTGCAAAGGTAAAACATCGGGCACACGCCCCGGCACCTGTTCAGGGCCGGGGCGTGTGCGCCACGAAGGAGGAGACGCTCAGTCCTTGGAATCCTGCTGACCGCTCAGAAAGGTCTTGATCGTTGCCGCGTGACGCATGACGGCGTCCAGGTCGACCCCGATGATCTCCAGGAGGATCGGCAGTGGCACGCGCAGGCTCTGAAGCGTCAGCAAGAGAGCTGTCGACGCCACACCCTGGAGGCCGGCCAGATCGACGTGCTCACGCACGAACGCGCCGGCGGCCTGCATGTACTCGACGCGCTCCTTGGTCAGCTCACGCGTCTTGAGTTCGATGAGATCCTGAAGACCCTTCTCGCCCGTCATCTGACGAGCGCGGAGGCGATGCAACTCAGCTGCAGCCTCCTCGTGTTCGGCACGCTCCTGGAGGATGCGCGCCACCTGATCGCGAACCCCCTGAGGGAGGTTGTCGGGATCGTACGTGAGCAACTGCGCGAGCACCCCAGCCAACGGATTGCCGTTGTCCATATCTCACTCCAAACAAATTGCCGGGCATCCGAATAGCCCGGCTGGCACTACAAATATATACTAATACGAATAAATTGCAACTTCTATTCCATAATGCGTACGCGAATGGTGTCGGTGCCGCCGGTCAGACCGGGCTGGCGGCCACTCACTAACACAATTGGACGGCCGCGCTCGCCAATGCCTTTGTCTACCAATTCTTGAGCGACTTTAAGGCCGGCTTTTTCGCCGTCTGGGCGCAAATAGCTCTTGTTGGCGTACAACAGGCAAAGCTGCTGGGCAACGTGCGGGTCAGAGGTGACGGATACAATTGGCATGCTGGGCCGATGCGCAGCAATACTACGGGCGGTGGCGCCAGACTTAGTCTCGCAAACAATCGCCTGGGCTTTAATCTGATGTGCTAGCGTAATAACCGCCGAACTAATAGCATCCTGGAGCGATGTGTTACCTTCACTGTAAAATAGCGGGCGTACGGGCGCGTGCTCTTGGGTGTAGCAAATAATGCGCTTCATGGTGGCCACGGTTTCAACAGGGTAGCGGCCGTTAGCGGTTTCGTCGCTGAGCATCACACAGTCGGCGCCGGTAATGACGGCATTGGCTACGTCGCTTACCTCAGCACGGGTCGGCTCTGGATTAAACTGCATGCTGGCAAGCATTTGCGTGGCAACAATGCCAATCTTGCCGTGCTTTTGGGTCAGCTGCAAAATTTGGCGCTGCACAATTGGTACGATTTCCGCGCTAGTCTCAACAGCTAGGTCGCCGCGAGCAACCATGACGGCATCCGATTCCATAATAATGGCTTCGAGGTTTTCCTCCCGAATGGCCGCCTGCGTTTCAATTTTGGCGACAATTTTAGCCTTGTAATTGTGCTTGTCCATAAGTTTGCGCAAGTGGCGGATATCATCGGCAGTTTGCACAAAGCTCATCGCAACATAATCGATATTTTGGGTGGCACCGTATGCTAAGTCCCTGATGTCTTTGGCGGTAATAACATCGCCGGCAAAATCAGTGTCAGGCAAGTTGAGGCCTTTACGGGCCAACAGCAACCCTTCGTTTTCTATGCGAATAGTCACGCGGCGCGGCTTAACCTTAATAACTTGGCTACGAATCTTACCATCGAACATATACAGGCGTTCGCCCTCTTTCATTTTTTTGCTGAGGTCGTATTGTACAGGGAGTTCGCGATCCCCTTGGGGTACATCGTCGTATACAAGCGTCCATTCGTCACCGGCGGCAACAGATATTGTGCCTTCAAAATCTCCCAAACGAATCTTAGGGCCTTGCAAGTCCTGCAAAACAGCGATCGGCTTGCCAAACTCCTCGCTTGCCGTGCGGGCCCACTCAAGACGCTGACCATGTTCTTCGTGCGTGCCATGGCTAAAATTAAAACGAAAGCCGTTAACGCCGCTTTGGATCATTTCTAAAATTGTTTCGTAGCTATTGCTGGCCGGGCCGAGCGTAGCCAAAATCTTTGCGCGTTTAAAAATTCGGGGTGTTGCCATACTTCTATAAAGCGTAACAGGGGACGGTAAAAAATGAAAGGGTAACTGCACCCCTTTGTCAGATCAGTCAGTGCAGCGCGTGCTATTGACAACAGGACCGACGCTCTATATCTATAAAGAGCACCCCCCTTCGACCGTTGTGCAGGGAGACGAAATGATCGTCATAGGAGAGCCGGTTCGCTCAGTCCTAATTGCCAGGATCAACGAAGCATGTTCCACGCAGGCCGAAATTGTCCGCATTGAGAAGCAGTACAGCACTACCGTGCTCGCCCACACCAAGACATGGGCGAGCTTTGGCTGGCGCGAGCGCTACCTGGGTGGCGCATTCGGCGGCGACAAGCAGCTAGTAGCACGGTACCGGGAGCTCGACAGGTTGCTCACAGCCCAGAGCGCCCAGCTGCGGAAACAGGTGGACGCACACATGGCTCTTGAGAAGGACATCTTTGAGCGTCTCGACGCCGAGCTGCAGCGCGATTCGACCTACCTCTCGCTGCGCGCCATCTACGCAGATGGCGACGGGGCCTTGGATGCGTCGCACCGTCTGATTCGGCTGCTGGAAGCAGCGCTCCGCGAGGTAAAGGAGGCTCAAGATGTCAACATGCTCGACGCCGTCGGCGTAGACAACATGGCCGCATTCGACTATCTGGCAACTCAAGAGGCACGTGATGCCGTCGAAGCAGTCAACAGGTATCTGCCCGAATACCGCAAAGCGCTCAGGCGGTTCCTGAACGCTGAGGGCACCGACCAGACAATACACAACCTGGATGAGTTCCTCGCCATGCTGGATATAACCGATCTAGCGCTCGAATTCGGCTTGGGCGACTTCCTTCAGATTGAGGAACTAGAGAACTGCAGGGATGTACTGCAGTCACACCTGAACAAAGCACGCCGCACGGCCGACCAGGCCTTAAAGATCCTCGTGTCGCTCGACCAGCAGCGCAAAGCCATGCACAACGAGGTACGAGAAGCCCTTGTGAGCTAGTGGGGGCGCTAACCACCGACGAAAAATGCCACCCACGGCGTTCCGTCGGTGGCATTTTTCGTTTTACACGCCAAAGAGATTATGATTTCTTCGCTTGTTTACTAAGCGCCCACTGCACAGACGGACTCATGGCTTTATCTGGACGGTGGATACAACCAACCCAGCAGCACGGTCGGCGCTTGCCTTCGAGCAGCTCCTCGCATGTTCTTGTAATGCGGCGGGCCCTGGTATCTATCATTTTGGCATTTTCAACCCAACATATGAATTCATTGCGAGCGAGCGGCGTAATGTCTTCCCACAGCGCAAGCACTTTTGCGTCGGCAACTAAGGCCTTACGCAAATCGGCAGGCATGCGGTGTACTGTGCCTTCGGAAACTTTTGTGGTCATACGTTTATTTTACCTGTTTTACTTGAGTGCGCCAGTACTGCTCTTACTCAAGCGATACGGACGGTATGTCGAATGAATAGTGAGCAGTGCGGTATTTTCTCACGAACGCTGTCACCTCATCTGCAAAGACGTATCCGCTTAGTCCGCGCTGCAAAAAGTCAGCTATCTGTTTCATTTCGGCCTCTTTCATGCCGCGCCGAGTAATCTCTTGTGTACCCAACCGAATAAAGAAGCCCTGCTTGAACACATCCGGGCTATCGAAGTTAACATTAATGTTGTTGCGGTACAGTTGACGCCACAGTTCAGTGTGCTTGCCGATTTGGTGAGTCATAAGATGCACTTGATGGTTCTCGCTCCAACGGCCAGTATTAGCTTTACGGACATGATACCCTTGTTTGTTGAGCGCCTCGCCTAGCGCGTTTGAATTAGCAATTATCTGTTTTGCGAAATCCTGGCCGAATTCTTTCATTTCCAAAATCGTCGTTGCGAGCGCAATTATACTGGCAGTGTGAGGGCTGGAGTACAGGCATCCGTCAATTATCGCGTTAGCCTTTTTGCCCAAATCTGCATCACGAAAAGCGATCATGCCCTTTTGCGGACCGGGCAGCGTTTTGTGCGTATTGGCGCAAATGACGTTCGCCCCTTCCTTGAGTGGCGCCTGGAATTGTTGGCCCATAATCAAGCCCATGGTGTGGCTGGCATCGTAGATAATAATTGCTTCTTCGCCTAATGCCTCGCGTAGCTCCCGCAGATTATGCGGGTTGAGGTAGTATGACACGTCTAGGTACAACGCCCTGCAATTCTTTTCTTTGAAGGTTTTGGCAGTGGCCTCGGCGTCAAACGCTAACCCGCTGTAGTCGTAGCCTGGAGTAAAAACATGACCGCGCCCAATGCGCTCAACAATGCCCTTAGTAGCAAAATGCCCGCCATGATCGTGGTGGACGGTCATGACAGTGTCGCCAGGTTCAGTCGTTGAAAGAATGGCACACATCATGGCGTGCACCCCCGACAAACAATGGAGGCTTATCTCGGCGGCGCCAAGCATGTCCTTGGCCGCCTCTTTAGCAGTCTCTACCAGCTCCGCGATACCAGGCATGCCAAGCGAGGTAAAGGCCCCAAAATCTACCAACTCGTCATCACCCCCGCCAAAATAGTAACGGTCGGCGAGACGTGAATTAGTGAAAGCCCGCGCCGTATTAGAAACATATGGCTCGTTCGAGGTCAGATGCAAAAACGTTTCGTCGGTTTGTTCGTCTTTGCGGATGTGGGTATAGAGCTGTTCGATGTCCATAAGGTGATATTGTAGCATCCCACCGTGAGCATATGCCTAAGCTGAGTCACGCCATTTCCAGGGGGTTTGGCAAAAGTTATGATAAGCAGTATGGACCTGCGAGCTACTTTTGACGAGAATGCCGAACGATATGAGCAATTCAGACCGCGTTACCCGACGCAACTGTTCGACAAGCTTGTTGCCGATGCCGGCATTAATTCCAACTCCTCACTTCTAGAGATTGGCCCTGGAACAGGCCAAGCTACCAAGCCGCTCGCGAAATTAGGATCAGCAATTACTGCTATCGAATTAGGCGCCAGTCTGGCGCAGAAAGCCCGGCAAGAGCTACGGCAATACGATAACGTCCGTATAATAACCGGCTCTTTTGAGGATATAAATTTGCCAGCTTCTAATTACGATCTTATTTATTCGGCAACTGCCTTCCACTGGGTGAAAAATGAGTACCAATTTACTAAAACCGCCAGATTACTAAAACCACACGGCTATTTAGCAATAATCCACACCACGCACGTGTCAGATGAAAATGGCGACAGATTTCACCGGGCAAGCCAATCAATCTACGATACCTATTGGCCCCCAAAAGATACTTCGAGCCCTCCAGTACTGCCTGCTGTGCACGAGGTAAAGGCGCCCTATGTTGATACCGCACTTTTTGGGCTGCAAAGCTTTATGGTATTCCCACAAATAAAAACCTACACCGCACACGACTATGCAGGATTGGTAAGCACCTACTCCCCTACCCTTGCCCTCCCGCCAAGTAAGCGTAAAAATTTTCTTGCAGCCATAGAAAAGCTTATTAATGAACAGTTTAACGGTAAATTAGAAAAACGCTTTGCTTTCAGTCTGGCGGTTGCAAGGAAAATCCAAAATAAAACTGCAAATCCTTTTTAACTATTATTCGTAAGACTGAGAATCGCTGTACCAATGATGGCAGTTGGGCGGGTGACCCAGAGGGTCGGCGCGGGTTACTGCGCCAACCCTCTGGTTCGTGGGCGTGCCCTCTTCACTTGGTTAGCGGCAAAGCGCCGGGTTTCTGTTCCTGGCTCACGAATGCCACGTAAAATGCCAGCATTTACTAGTTGTGGTATATGGTCGACTGGCACGCCAAGGGCATTCGCTAACTCCTCGCTTGTTAACAGTGGGTCTGTTCTGCGCATCCTCCAGTCGTACCAACTCCGGGCAGGTATGCCTGTGTCAAGGCAGGTGCGGAGAATCTCGAGCACACACGGCCTATACAGCTCGTGCTCTTCGTGCATATGAAGGCGGCAACTGAGCCGGCCGGAACTCCTCCACCTCCTAACGGCGCTGCCCGGCACGCCAAAGAGCGTTCCAAGCTGCAAGCTAGTGAGGGGAGGCTCCCTGTCTAGTACTGCGTCGACCGAAAGCGGCGAAAATTTTAGGTCGCCGCCAGGAAGTCGCAAGTACATGAGCCGTTGCGCATCCATGAGCGCATGCGCTTGCTCACCTTTTGTATCGAACCCCAAGTATGGCAGTAGGTCCTTAAGGCTCATAAGCGGACGGTTGTCGTCGAGCCGGTCTTCCAGCCAATCATTCGGATCGATCCAGTCGGGCAGTAGCTTTGTAAGCAGCCGCAGCAGACTTTCCCGAGTCACGGGTCGCAGGTGCAGGTTGTCCGGTACGGCAACACAGTCGAGGTCGTTGCTGCGCACCCACTGCTTGAGTGGGGCCATGGTAACGCCAAGCGCATGCGCGGCACGCGTCCGCGGTATGAGATCGGCACTCCTTGCCGCGGCCAGGTAGGCCTCCACGCTCGCCGCATCGAGTCGTAGCGAGTCAAGCAGCTTAATTGCGCTTAGCCGCTGTGTTCGGACGCGCGTGTACAGCACGTCTTTACTAATCCCCAGACGCACGCATGCTTCTTCTGGTCGCAACAAGGTGAGCGTACCTGCCTGGAGTGCAGCGACCGTTGGAGTTTGAGCAAAATTACGTGCACCACGCTCCAATAAGTCGTTGACGTTTTGAACGTTGTAGTGTGCCACTCCTCCGATTGTTTTTGCACTCGGCAGAAAACCATTCACGCGCCATAGACGCAGCGTTTCTGTGTCGATACGTAGCCACGTTGCGAGTCTTGTGGCTGTTATTAAACTTTGCAGCAAGGCCATCCTCGATTTTTCTCTCTGTGTACGCAAGACTTCCCCTTGTAGAGCTCGCCCCCTCATAGTGTAAGGCGTTTCTTAGCAAGAAAAAACGCCCATATTCGATGAGCGTTTTTTCTTGGTGACCCCGCGGGGAGTCGAACCCCGGTTGCCGGGATGAAAACCCGGTGTCTTGACCGCTGGACGACGGGGCCATATGGTGTATGGCGCGCGGCTTTAGTAGCCGCATAACAGCTGTAAACTATAGCACAAATCAGAGGTGAGGTAAAGGGGATCGTAGCACCCACCACCGACGCGAGCCGGCGGTGGGCACTGGTTGCTACGGACGACGGGTCGACCGGGTATTGGTGACGACCGTACGCTTGGGCGTCGGCCTGACGTTGGTCGGCGCCGTGGTTGCCGGCGCGGGCTTGGTCAGCTTCGGCTTTTTGGCCTTGTGCGCCGTGGTTGCGTTGGGCTGGCCATTCGCGATCCATGTGGCGTAATTGGTGCAGGTGGCCGGCGGGTTGGCGTCGGTCCAGCTGAGCCATAGCTGCTCCACCGCGGGGTCGCTCTGGAGGTTGGCCGGCAGCCTGGTGATCAGATTGCCGCACACCAGGTGCGCAACCAGGCGGTCGTCGGCGTCCACGCCATCGCCGGTGTCGAACTCCTCGCTCACCTCCGGGCTGAGCCTGTTCTGCTCCGGCACCCCGCTGTTGCCGCACATGACGTCGGCCGTGGCCTCAGTGAGGTACCCGCAGAACTCGGTGCCTTGGTGGAGGACCACGAACGTCTTGTCGCGCTTCGGCGCCGACTTGGACGAATCACAGGCCCCAAGCGACAGCGCCACTGCCAACAGCGTGGCTCCCGCGGAGGGGAGCCATCTGTGCAGGTTAGACATGCGTCAACAACCTCTCTCGTAGCTGCGCCAAACACGCTAAATGTGTTTGGCCACTGAGAGACGTTTATATCATAAAAAATGAAAAACCGCCAGCAACCAAACCTACTCGACTGTCACGCTCTTTGCCAGATTGCGCGGCTGATCCACATCACGCCCCAACGCAACAGTGGTGTGGTACGCCAATAACTGCTGAGGAATATTAAGGACAAGCGGCGCCGTCCACTCCGAGTGTGTGGCCACATGTATGGTATGCATGCCCTCTTCGGTTTTAGTGTCGGTTATAAGCAGGACGTTGCCGCCACGGGTCTTCATTTCTTGTAAATTGCTGAGTGCCTTTTCGGCGAGCGGTCCCTTACCAAGCAAAAATACAATCAGCATAGTAGAGTCAACGAGCGCAAGAGGGCCGTGCTTTGCTTCGCCAGCCGGATACGCCTCGGCGTGCAGGTAGCTGATTTCTTTCATTTTTATAGCGCCTTCAAGCGCTACAGGAAACAATGTATCGCGGCCAAGGTAAAAGGCGTTAGTAAACGTGCTCACCTTTTTGGCAATCTTCTTGACTTGGTTATTTACCTCAAGTGCAGCCTCGATATCTTTAGGCAAACGCTGTAACACCGCAATCACCTCCTGGCCCTTTGCCAGGCTTACATTGCGGCGGCGGCCGACATACAGCGCAAACAGCAAAAGCGCCACGGCCATATTAGTGTAAGCTTTGGTAGAGGCGACCGAAATTTCTGGACCGGCGTGCAAATATATACCACCGTCAACGGCACGGGCAATAGTTGAACCCACGACGTTCACCAAGCCAAGCGTGTGCACACCCCGGCGCTTGAGCTCCTCAACACAGGCAAGCGTGTCGGCTGTTTCGCCTGACTGAGAAATTGCAATGGCAACACTGTGCTTGCCAATAACCGGGTCACGATACCGAAGCTCAGAGGCAATCTCGACATCTACCGGAATCCCCGTTAGCTTCTCAATCTGATACTTTCCTAGCAACGCCGCATACGAAGCAGTCCCGCACGCAACCAAAATAATGCGCTCCAACTGCCTGATCTGCTGGTCGGTCATGTTCAGACCGCCTAAATGCGCACCACCCTCATCGGGCATGAGCCGGCCACGAAGCACAGCCTCAATACTCGCCGGCTGCTCCATAATTTCCTTAAGTAAGAAATGGTCATAGCCCTGTTTTTGGATGGCACCCAATTCCATGGTGAGCTCTTCGCGGACGGCTTCTTGGGGGTTGAGTTCAAAATCGAGCACATCTACTGAATCGCGACTACAAACAGCCATCTGGTCGTCTTCCAAATAAATGACATCTTTGGCGTGACCGACCAAGGCGGCGTTATCACTAGTTACAAACGTTGCCTCAGCACCAATGCCAATTTGCAGTGGGCTACCGCGACGGGCGGCAATAAGACGCTGCTCATCATCGGCGCATGCAACCGCAAGACCAAATGTGCCCCGCACCCGCTGCAATGCCAGCTGAACACTCGTAACGAAGTCATTGGTTTGGGTGTAGTAGTAATTAATAAGGTGAGCAAGCACCTCAGTGTCAGTTGCGCTCGCAAACTCTGCACCTTCTTTAACAAGCTCAACTTTCAGTTCTTGGTAGTTTTCAATAATACCGTTGTGCACCAGGGCAATTTTGCCAGCTACATGAGGGTGAGCGTTGCGCTCGTTTGGTTCACCATGTGTCGCCCAGCGAGTATGACCGACACCAATAGTGTCGGTCAAAGGTGACGCGTCAATCTTCTGCTTTAAAACACTTACTTTGCCCTTGGCACGCAATAAATGTATGCGGCCGTCATGAAGTGTTGCCACACCTGCCGAGTCATACCCCCGGTATTCCATGCGCGCCAGACCGTTTAGCAAGATCGGCTGCGCGGGTTTGTTTCCAATATAGCCAATGATTCCACACATATCTCAAGCATAGCATTGGGTGTCAAATAGAAGATACGATTCTACCCTTTTACCGTTCTAAGCTCACGCCAATTAGTAGTGTAGGCTTGGCTGCGTTTCTCGCGTTTGCTGCGCCATTTTTGATTTTCTATGTGCTCGCTAGCGTGGCGCACTAAACGAGTGCCAAACCGCTTATTTACATCGTCTATGGTTTGCATAAGCACTGTTTGCCGATCTATTTTTTCCGGATTGCTGTCGAAGGCAAGCTGCTGCCCCTTTTGCAGATCAAGCAAAATTACTCCTGCCCGCTTATAGCCAAAGTCTGGGTCATATATCCGTTCGAGCGCCCCAAGTGCGGCCTCAATAAGCCTGCCCGTCTCATTGGTCGGCGGATGGAGCCTGATAAGTTGCGAGCTACTCCGCTGCACCTCTGCATGCTTAGATGTCTGCATGAACGTCACGACAGCCCCTGCCAGCTCGCCTTCTTGGCGCAATTTAACCGCAGCTTGGGCGGCGAACGTCGCCACTGCGCCCTCAAGCTCGTAATAATTGCGCACGGTGTGGCCAAAGCTGCGCGTCCGGGCAATTGACTGCTGAGGCTCTTCGCTGCGGTCAATACTGCTGCAATACTCCCCTCTTAATTCCTTAATTGTTTTGAGCCCGCGAATAGTGAGCTGTTCCTGCGCCCACGCATCACTAACCTGACTGAGTTCATAAGCGTTTTTTATGCCACGCGCCTTAAGCTTGGGCGCTGTTCGCCAGCCAATACCCCAAATATCTTGCAGAGGCAGCCATTTGAGTAAATCGACACGTTTTCGCTCGTCGCCAACAACAGAAAAAGCGCCCCCGCCCTCCCCATGCTTTTTGCTAAAATCAGCCGCGGCTTTGGCAAGCGTTTTAGACGGCGCAACCCCAACAGAAACAGGAATGCCGGTCCATTGTAAGATTTTCGCCCGTAAATGCTTACCCCAATCCGTATAGTCCTTTATAGGGAGATGCGAAATTTCTAAAAACGATTCGTCCACCGAATAGACTTCGATGTCAGGACACTCGCTTTGCAAAATTTGCACTACTCTCTGGGAAAAATCGCCATATAACGGGAAATTGCCGGAAAACAATGTCACGTTATGTTTGGCCAGTTCATTGCGAACCTTAAAATACGGCACGCCCATTGGTATGCCCAGAGCTTTGACTTCGTTACTACGCGCAACTAGCACGCCATCGTTGTTGCTGAGCACAGCCACAGGCTTATTCCATAGATCTGGCCGGAACACGCGCTCACAACTCACAAAGAAGTTGTTGCAATCAACAAGGGCAAAGACTGGTTTTCTTTGGCTCATATTTTAAAGCACGGCGACTGCGTGCCAACACGCAGCTTTACACGGCCAGCGTGAACGGCACTTCTCGCCGCTATAACCTCCACTCTTGTTTTGGCGCGTCAGGAAAGTTCTTTAGGTCGAATGTAGCAATGAGCCGCGGCGCCAGCTTGTAAAGGCCAAACGGTGAATCATTGTCGCTAAGGAGCTTTTCCACCCAGGCCTCCCGGTTATGGCGCTTGGCGTAGATATGCAGTACGGCTTCATGTTCCTGCAGATTTTCCAAACGAACCGCATCGCCTTCAATTTGCACGCCAATAAGTGGCATAGTGGTATGAACCGCCATGGCAGCCGCCACATGCGGATTCTCTGCAATTTCCCTGCTATGGCGCGTACTCGCCTCGCTCAGCCAATAAAGATTGAGGTCGTCGTCATAAGCAAAGTGTACATTACAAAGCCAGGGCTGACTGCCCGCAGCTGTTGCCAGTTGCATTACCATGACGCTAGAGATATGGTCGCGTATAATCGTCTCGATGTTCATATACCTATCATACCCGTGTTTGGTGAATAATGTACGTCACCACACCCCACAACACAGCGTCGGCTGCTTCATGCAGGGCAATGGGCAGATAACCAGGGTGGGCGGCAACAAGCCAGGCTTTTTGCCCGCCTTCGCGTTTTAGGTACTTAAGGGTGAACTCGCCATCGACGGCCGCAACGACAATATCCCCGCTTCTAGGCTCAAGTGATTTATCTACAACTACAATGTCACCGGTCGCAATGCCGGCCCCGGTCATGGAATCGCCATCCACGCGCAGGTAGTACGTTGCTACCGGATGGCGGACGACCAGCTCGTTCAAATCCAAACCGACGCTGCGCGCGTCCTCGGCTGGATTCGGGAAACCGGCCTTAATGGGAGTAAGCATTAATTTGGGTAAGGATGTCAATGGTTTTTTCATCTCCTTACCAGTATAGCAACCAGGGGTAGTTCTGTGGAAAAATCCCCTAAAACCATAATCACGTTAATTGACAGTATGTAAAACTTATGTTACATTACCTATCAAGTGATTTTAATAACACGAGGAGTTCAAGAGGTGAATCTAATTCGTCATCTTTTTCAGCCAAAGATGCTGATCCCCATTGCCCTAGTTATTGCTACTGGTCTATTTGGTTACACTGCCATCAACCAACGCCCGGCCGCCGCAGCGAGCTGCGACAAAAATAATGACATTGTCTACTGTGGCTACACGAGCCCGACCGACCTTGCCAATAAGGTCGCCGCGAGCAACGAGCTCAAAACCATTTATGAGCACGACTTCGCCCCGGGCTACAGCATGGGCGACCTCAGCAACTGGAAAGCTAAGGCACAAAAAGCCACCGTTTACAAAGACGGTCGCGTTGTACTGGCAGATGGTACCGTGGTTGCAACTGGCGCCAACAGCCTTGGCCGCGAAAAATTCAACGATGGCCGCAAAGCCATTAGCATTGGCGGCCACACCTACTACTACGGCACGACTCAGAATAACTTCGCTGCCGACTCAATTCCTGCCTACGTGCTGCTTGGCGACGATCACAGCCTGAAGTTCGCTGCTCTCACTGAATGCGGCAACCCAGTCTGGGGTAACAGCCCCGCTTACAAATGCGACATGCTGAACCAAAAGAAAATCAGCGACACGGAATACGAATACACTGCTAACGTCACCAGTAAAAATGCCACCCTCACCAAGCTCGTATATGACTTTGGTGACGGCAAAACCCAAACGGTCACGAGTAACTTCGGCCAGGCCCTTAAGCACACCTACGCCCCTGGTAAATACACCGCCAAGGTGACGGCTTACTTTACCGTTAATGGTAAAGAACAAAGCGACACCCGTGCCGAATGCACAAAACCCGTTGAGGTTCCGCAGCCGCCCAAATCGAACATTCAGTGCGTTTCTTTAACCGCCACGCTCATTGAAGGTAATAAGTACAATTTCACCATTACCGGTGAGGCTGATAATGCCACCCTGCAATCTGGCAGCATAGACTTTGGCGACCAACAAACCGCGAGCGAGCTCAAACCAGCCAGCGCAACCACTGTTGTAACTCCACATGAATACGCCAAAGCTGGTACCTACAAGGCAAGCGCTAAGCTCGTATATGACAAAGGCACAACTACCGAAGCCTGCGTTGCCGAAGTAGCCATTGCCCAACCGCCCGTAACTCCCCCAACCACTCCTCAGGTACTTCCTGAAACCGGCCCAATTGAGATTATTGGCAGCGTCCTTGGCCTTGGCAGCGCCGCTGGCGCAACAGCCTACTACCGCAGCTCTCGCCGCAACCTGATTGCGGAAATGCTTAAAAAGCGCTAAACTGCCTACAGAGAACTGACCGCTCTTAAAACCACCCTGTGCCCAGGGTGGTTTCTTTTTTCGGAGATTTCACACCACTCAACAGATGAGCTATACTAGTAATACCATGAGTCGACAAAAAAAGAAGCGCAACAAGCCCTACACCGGCGCCGACGCAGCACCAAGCCAGCCGGTCGTGCATCATTACACGGCGGTCGTGCGTTCACCACTTAGCCAGTGGTGGTTTGACAATAAAAAGCGAGTTAAGATTATCAGTTACATTGTAGGCGGCGTGCTAGGATTCGGCTATCTTCTCTACGAGTTCTTCCGGATGGTTTTTTAGCGGCAGATGTAAGCTAAAGCCAAACGTGCTACCCTTGCCCTCTTTGCTTTCAAACAGAATAGTCCCGCCGTGAGCGGTAATAACTTTCTTAGCCATGAATAGGCCAATGCCCGTACCATCTGGTCGTACCCTACGGGCGTTCTCAGCGCGGAAAAACTTGGTGAACAGCTTATGGCGCTCGTCATCTGGCACGCCGATACCATTGTCTGCCACTTCAAAGCGGATAACATTCCCAAAATTGTACAGCGACACTTTCACCTGCCCGCTTGGTCGTGAATAATAAATAGCGTTATCAATAAAGTTCATAATAACCTGGCGAATCTTGTTTTCGTCGAGGTCAAGCACTGGAAAATCAGCGGGCGGCGTGTAGGTTACTTTGATATTCCTACGCGCGGCAGTCGTGGTAAGCTGCTCTATTTCGTCTGTAATAATAGTCGCCAAATTAGTTGGGTGCGTCTCAAGCACAAACCGGCCGGTCTGGATGCGCGACACATTCAAAAAATCGGCGATAAGGAACACCATGCGCTGGGAGGAAGTAAACGCCTCGCCCAATAGTTTTGCCTGCGACGGGTTCAGCTTGCCCGCGTCACCGTCTAACACCATAGAAATGTAGCCCTTAATACTGGTAAGCGGCGTGCGCAACTGGTGCGAAGCCATGCTTATGAATTCATCTTTAGCCTCATCCAACTTCTTAAGTTTGCGGTTGGAATCACGGAGTTGGGAGGTGGCTTCGTTGACTTCTTGTTTGAGTTTTTCGTTGAAACGAGCAATTTCTTCGAAACGTAGGGCGTTTTGAACTGCAACGGCTAATTCATTTGCCAATGTAGCGAGAAGAGTTATGTCTTGGTTAGAATAGGCACCGCCGTTCAGTTTGTAACCTAGGATCATTTCACCTACTCGCTCACCAGATGTAGCCAATTTAACTGCAACAGCTCCGTCGTAATCCTGCAGTACATTCAAAGCATGAGAATCGTTGCTCTTAGGACTTACCTCATCTGCAACTATAACCGTGCCTTTAGGAAGCTTGTCAAATAACGAAGTATCAATGTGGCCATGCTTACCCGCACCAGCAACAAACTCGGGCTTACCATCGCGCCATACATAACTAACGACAAACGATGCGTGGAGTACATTTTTGAGTGCCGTCGACGAGAGCTTCAGAAGATCTTCCGGGAGGGTATGATGCGCGATAATGTCACTAAAATCCCTAAGTATTTCCTTACTATCATATAGATCAACAAAGAAAATACGCTCAGTCAGCCTATTAAAGAACGACTTAAGAGGCTGGAATACAAGTGCGGCAAGCACAGCGATAATAATATAAATGACCTTGCTTTCCTCGCCGAGAAACATATTTATTGAATCTGCTACAAAAAATACGACTGTTGCGAATATTAAAGTCAACGAGCCCAGCGTCAACAAATAAACTAAACCACGTGCCACTACTGCACGAATACTAAATAGTCGATGGCGTATGATCGCATACGCAATAATCCCGGTAAATAGCAGCGTAGAATACGTTCCCACGCGCGACAAAGGATTATTACCTGTTATAAGTGGCAAAATAAGATTGGTTATCGACGCAATAACAACCAGCACTACAACCGCAGCAATGATGAAAGTGACTTTCTCACGCTCCAAGCCCCGGGTGCGCAGCCGACTTCTTATAAGCCGCGTGATTGCCATGCCCAGAGTTGCCACAACATAAAGTACAAACAGCAGATATAATGGGCCAGTAACTACGGTCGCGCTCTCTAACCCATGCTCGAATGTAGTGTTTGGCACAAAAGCATCTATCCAGGTTATCGATAAAATAATTATTGAACTTACCCAGAAGAATATTTTGCGCCACCCATGAGACAAGATCTTGCTAGTAAAAGCGTCGACGAACAGGCTAAAACTAATAATCGCAATGGTCACCGAGAAGAAGGTTAGGCGCGTCCAGAACAGAGACCTCGCAACATCGACGTCTGCAAGGTAGTTGGCCATGACCCATATAGCGAGACCTCCACACAATGCTACGAAACTATGCTTATATCTTGAAGCCGCAGGGCTCACCCCCACGAGCACCCCAAGACCGCTCAGGCCTAGGCTGACCAATAAGGTAACGATAAAGCTTACGCTCATGACTACTTAAATAGTATCATGATGCATGCTTTGTCGCTGTGATCAAAAAATCCAGGCCATCTGCACTCGTACCATAAGTCCTACCCACAAGCTCGGTGGTTACACCTACTCTATTAAGTTCACTAGTAATTTTCTTGGCCCCAGCAAGTTCAAACTTGCCTTTGGCAATATAGCGGTCAATGAATGAATCAATAATAGCAATCGAGATCAGCCGAGGATTCAGTAAACGCCACCACTTATCATAAGCGATATGCTGTTTTATGAGCGACTCTTGCCCTACAGATTCTGGATCGGCAATAATTATCTGCCCATCTGGCTTAAGTACCCTTAACGCTTCTAGCCAAAACTCTGTGCGCTTCGCGGGATTAATTGTGTACACAAAGTTGCATAAAACAATCCGATCAAAAGAGCCATCCTCTACTCCTGCCAGATATGCGTCAAAGGAACATCTGATAAATGTCGCTGAAAGTTTTGCCTGCTTAAATTTCTTGCGAGCCATACGCAACATCGAAGTTGAAGAATCAACCCCCACAAGACTCACCCCATCGTGACGTTTGCCAATCTCTAACAGCATATTGCCGGTACCACAGCCAAGCTCAAGTACTTTGGCCCCAGAGGAGACGTTTGTCACTTCCGCCACATCATTAATGAGCTTTTTGTATGGATAAAAGGAAAGAAGGCCATCATATACATACCCATACACTCGCCACAGGAAGCTTTCAAACATAGTTATATCTTTTTACGTAGCTCAGCGAGAGCCTTTCGCTCGCTCTCACTCAGGAGGCTTTCGTCCAACCCATTCAGCATAAAACGGGTAACGCGGCGACGCAACCAACGCTCGTAAAACGTAGCGCCACTCACCGCGCGATTCATTGCGCGCAAAGAAGTTGGAACGTTGAGGATAGCTGGCACAGAATTACTACCCAAGTAATACGAAGCCCTACCAGCTTTTTGGATTGCAGGCCCAAACAACAGCTTCAGGCGAACAAACAATCGATAGTCGCAGGCAAGCAGCCACAACTTATGCTTTTGCTCAACGGAATGTTGCCACATTGCCCTATATAACAAAAGTGGCGCAATCTTACTTACGCCACGGTGCTTAGCTAGCCCAGAGATTTCTACACAATCCACCGGATCATGTCTCGTTATTAGCTTGATTGACCTTTTATAAAGCGGGGTATGTTTAAACATTGCAAATGAGTTATGGCCCTTGCTGTTTATGGCATTAATCTGGCGGGCAGTTGCAATTATTGCGCCAGTCTTTTTGTTGGTTACAACGAAATATTGCGAATGTTTGTAATAGGAATCTATTTTAGAAGTTAAAAAGCCGTTAACGATGTCTTTTGGTTTAACAAATTTACGGTCGAGATACACTTCAGCGTGTAGCTTGCGCGCAGCTGTAATATAATCATCTGTGTTCACCTTATGCACTTTTAGTTCGGTGTACTCTTGGCGTCTAAAGGCACGCCAATAATCTATGAGGTCCCGGAGATGTTTTTGAAGTCGGCTGATAGATTGTGGCATGGACAGGTGTATTATGTGTGCGTATTATAATATAAAATATCAAATTAGGCAATATTTTATTTAATGCTTTCACCCAGGATAATTGTACAGTGCGCCGTTCAAATTGTAATCGTCTTATTTAGTAAGATTCTTCTGCAACCCTTTACGCGTCGCGATTATAGCCTCGTCGATAAAAATGCCATAAAAAATATACCCCACCTACTCATAGGAAATCATCGCCGGGGGTCAGACCCTTTTGCTTTATGCTCTATTCTTCCCTGGGCAAGTATCCTCAAAATTCTTCCTATTGGCTTTATGACCCATAATGTCTTCTATGATTCGCCGCTACGTCCCTTGCTATGGCTAGCGGGCTGTTACCCAGCCAAGAGCCCAAAAGGACAGCATAAACTATTTGGCATTGAGGGTAGTCTAAAACTTATTAAAGAAGGCTATAGCATCTGCATCTTCCCCGAAGGAACTCGGATCCGCAAACCAGGTCGTGGCGAGGCTCATTGGGGAGTTATAAAAATACATGCTGCAAGCCAAAATACGCCTTTTATTCTTGCGCATATCGAGTACAAGCCGGGGATTAAGGCATGGTTCACCTTTAATCGTCGCATCATTCGCTATAAACTCATCGAAAATCCCCAATTTGACAATCCAGAATTAATCATGGACGAGATTTTTAGTCTATAATCAACATATGGCACAACCAACTAAAATCGCAATTATCGAAGATGACGTAGTCATTTCGCAAATGTACCGTATGAAGTTTGAGGCGGAGGGTTTCGAAGTCCAGACCGCCGAGAACGGCCGGCTAGGAGTTGAACTGTGCGAACATATGAAGCCCGACATGATCCTCCTCGACCTCAAGATGCCAGAGATGTCAGGAGAAGAAGCGCTGAAAGAAATTCGGGCGAGTGCATGGGGTAAGCACACGCCCGTTATTGTATTAACCAACTTAGGTGAAGAAGAGGCGCCAAAGAGTTTGAGAGCGATGGGGATTCACTCGTATATTGTGAAGGCCGAGCTGACGCCACGGCAGGTAACAGAGCGGGTGAAAACGGCGCTGGCGGAGCTTAAGGCTTAGAATTATTTGTTAATCAATGATGGGCTATTTGTAATTGCTAAAAGTAGCGCATAGCTCTTATTGTTATCATATAGCACTGCCCAATCAGTTTTAGGTGAGTTTGGAGGAATAAATACAGCCCCTGCCTCTTCCTGGTGTATATTAAGCACTCGCCATGAGTCAGCATCCACCATAAACGTCTGACGAATAACATCTGCCACGTGAGCCAAATCAGAAAGGAAGAAGCTGCCAGGAGACTCAACGAGTATATACCAATCAGCTGAATAGTCGCCATCACGATATAAGTTAAAATCTAGATCGTCCGCCTCGTGAATTTCTGCATGTTCGATAAATTTTAAGCGAGGCATGTCGCTCTTGAAATAATGGGGTAATATTTGTTTAATCGTGTTCATAATAACTTCATCATATCAATTAATGATCCTATCCGTATCTTAAATTTTGAAGAGTTGGTTGTTGCGCGCCCACACCGAGCACGCAACAACCTGCACCTAGAAATCCCCGGGCTTTTCGTTGTAGTAGATCTGCCCGTCGTCACCCCGGTAGTATTCGAGTTGACCATCCCTGTATACGGCGTGGCCGTGCCTAGGCCTCAATGGCCCATTGAGGCCATGGTAAAAATCCTCACGTCGAGGGTCACCTAAGCCATACTGACTATCGTGGCCGCCCTGCTCATAGAGAACGGGCTGACCATCCACCCAGCCAGACTGAGCGTCTAACTCGCCAGCAGGCCTACTTGTGGCCTCCCGGTAGTCCGACAGGCGCTCGTCATAGCTTGGGTGTTGGCGACCGGCGCTTTGCCTTCCTCTGCCTTGGCGCCGCTGGCCGCCACCCGATCTTTTTGGCTCTCTAGCCATCGTGCCGTGACAGCGTTTGCACTTGCAGAACATGCCGTGAACAGCCACGCCACACTCCCTCCTATGTCAGTACTAGGGAACTGGTCCACCTTCTGGTGCGGACACATAAAAACATAGGTTCCCTCGAATGTAAATACTATTTCACAATTTTGTTGTGTGCGGCGCGGATAACGCTCTCAAAGAGTGCGCATACTGTAAGCGGGCCAACCCCATCTTTTGGCGGAGTTGAAGGCCTAGCCTAAAGCTCTTGCACAAGCCTTCGGAGCTCGTCCCACGTCGCGTCCCCTTGTTGCCCTTCGGGTAACTCCAGCTCACCGGCTAGTGTCATGATCTCAGAAATTGGGTCGTTGTTAGCGAGCCCGGCTGCAAATTGCGTACCCAGCAGTCCTGCTATGCCATAAGCTATGTCGCGACTATGTTGAGGATGGGCCTTCTGGCGGTCAAGGCTCATTAAAAGATAAGCCTTAATAAGCTTCCTTGGATTTTGGGTATTAGGATCGTTTAATGCGTCAAAAATATGAGTGTCCATGTCTTCTGTGTAATCTTATAGCTTGTGGGGCAGACAGTCCAGAACTTCCGGCTGCCTACCCCTCCGACCGATTGTGCGAACTACTCACGATCGTCGATGTATTCGTTGCCCTCGACGTCTCGCACATATTTGTAGCCAGTCTGGCCGTCACCGGCGTCGTACTCGACGACATGCCCGTGGGCCGCGCCATCACCAGGGCCGTTGAAGTAAACATCGGTCTTCCCGCTGCCGTCACCGCGAGGTCGCTCGCGAAACGCGGTACTGTTGAAAGTTCCGCCTCCATCACTTCGTGGCTGCCGACGGCGCCTGCTGCGGCCGCCCTGCTGCCCACCGGAAGTATTCCGAAGCATCGTCCCATGACAACGCTTACATGTGCAGAATATGCCGTGGACTGCCACGTCACGCACCTCTCTATACCCTAGCGCTCAAAAGCGTCACTTTCAGTACGGAGATTATGAAACCACACGTTCCCTCAGATGTAAATACTATTTCAAAACTTTTGACTGCGCGGCGCGAATCACATTCTCAAAAAGCGCACAAACGGTCAGCGGCCCCACCCCGCCTTTTGGCGGCGTAATAGTCAGGTCGTGGCGCTCGTACACCGCTGGGTCAATATCGCCCACCAACTTGCCTTTATCGGTGGCGACGCCAGCATCTACTACCACAACACCAGGGCGGATCATGTTGCTTTTTATAAGCCCGGGCACGCCAACAGCGGTGATGATAACGTCGCCATCGCGCAAGGCTGCCTCAAGGTTGGACGTGCTTTTTGTAACGGGCGTCACCGTACAGCCGCTCGCCTCTAACATGCGCGTCAGTGGCGCGCCGACCAAACGGCCCTGTCCAACTACCACTATATTCTTACCTTTGAGCTCCACGTTATACCCAGCCATGAGCCACAAAATTGCCAGCGGCGTTGCCGGGTCGAGGATAGCCCTCTCCCCAAGCCCGTCAACATCTTTCGCCGGGTCGACGGCATTCAGAAGCTCAGAGGTCTGTGAGGTGTCAGCAAGGGGGAGCTGGATAATGATACCACTCACCGAATCATCAGCATTCAGCTGCTTAATAGTTTTAAGGGCGTCAGCTTGTGGGATAACATGCTCTTCTACGTCCACTAAAATATCGGCACCGTAAGCTTTTTTGAGTTTCACATAGGCAGCAATGCGTGGATCTTCAGAGGTCCGCACAATGGCAAGCTTAGGAAAAATATGGTGCGCCTGCCGCAACGCGCGCACCTGGTGCGCTTGGCGTTCTTTAATAAATCCGGCGAGCTGCAGCCCATCGAGTAATCGCATAGGTGTTATTTTACTACAGTTACAGATAGGCTGCTAGAATGGATAGCAGGAGGGCGCAATGCCAAACGACAAAACTTACGATTTTTCAAACCTAAAAGCTGTATTTTTTAACGGCACACTCAAAAAAGGCGACGGGGTAAGCAATACCGACGGCCTTATAAAAGTTAGCAAAGATATTATGGAAAAACATGGCGTGCACGTGGACGTTATTCGCACCATTAACCACGATATTGCGACTGGCGTGTACCCGGACATGCGCGAACAGGGCTGGGAGACCGACGAATGGCCAGAGATATATGAAAAGTATGTTGTTCCCGCCGACATTATCGTAATCGCCGGCCCAATTTGGCTGGGTGATAACAGCAGTCAGACCAAAAAAATTATCGAGCGGCTTTACGGCAACAGCGCAGAACTGAACGAAAAAGGCCAATACGCCTACTACGGCAAAGTCGGTGGCAGCATCATAACCGGCAACGAAGATGGCGGCAAGCACTGCAGCATGAATATTCTTTACAGCTTGCAGCACCTTGGCTGTGTAATCCCACCCCAGGGCGACACCTACTGGGTTGGCGCCGCCGGCCCCGGCCCAAGCTACTTAGATAAAGACTCCGGCGGCCCGCAAAACGATTTCACCAACCGCAACACCACTTTTATGACCTGGAATCTCATGCACCTAGCCAGCATGCTTAAACACGCTGGCGGCATTCCAGCCTACGGCAACCAGCGCAGCAAGTGGGACGCGGGCGCGCGGTTTGATTTTGAGAATCCAGAGTACCGCTAAGCCTACATTAGCTCTCTTCGTTTTCTAGCATTTGCATACCACCCTTGCTTTATGAGCGCATTTAGCGCGTCCTTTTTCTGCATGCCCCGGCAGTGCATCGTCGACAGCGAGGGGACTTTGCTGCTCGCGCCCCGCAACCCCTCACGTATAATCAAAAATATGCAGTCCACTACTATGTTTAATTTTATAACGCGCTTTATCCTAATTCTTGCGGTAAGCGTGCTCTTTTTATATCCGGGCGAGATAGCGAGATCGCTATTTTTAGCCCTCACCATCAGCGGCAGCTTGGCCTTATTTGACATTCTCTTTGGTAGCCCGGGAAACATCAAGGCTCAGAGCAAGCGCATATCTGAAGTGATCGCCGGCCATAATATTAAGACTACCAGGGACAAACTAGGCTGGATGGTCATAATGACCCTCCTGCCACTAGGTAGCCTATTTGTAACTGTGGTTATTCTGTCGATTTTCTTTGGTGTAAGCGCTCAATGGATATGGGTCATAGGGGCTGTCCTGGCGATCATCGTCTTTGTGGGCGCGCCAAAGCTTGCGCAAAAAGCCCGCGCTAAGCACTAGTCAAGGCAACGCACGGTGTTTACGCGACCGTAGGTAGTGCAATAAGTCCACCATTACAAAACTAATTACCATTAAGAGGAGCCAGGAGCCGAGCTTTTCTAAACCCACCATCTCCCACTGGCCAACCTGATGCGGGTAGAGCCATACATTCACATAGGTGGCAATATTCTCAGCCAACCAAATAAAAAAGGCAATCAGCACAAATGCCATAACCAAGGGCATGCGGCGCACTGTCGTATTGATAGTATAGGTGACCCACGTGCGGCCGAATAGCAGCAGGATGGCAAGGAATAAAAAATAGCGTATGTCGTAGAAAAAATGGTGCGTAAAAAAGTTGGCGTAAATACCAACCGCCAGGAATGCAGTGGCAATACGATTAGGATACTTGCTAAACTCAAGCTCCATAACCCGCCAGGACCGTGCCATGTAACTGCCGACAGCCGCGTACATAAATCCAGAGAACAGGGGGACATTACCCAGTTTAAAGAAGGCGTCACCGGGGTACGACCAAGAACCAATTGCACCTGAGGTCTTAAACAGTTCCATGCCTAATCCTACAAGGTGAAATAACATAATGGTGATGACCTCGTGGGGCTTCTCCAGCTTTGCCGCCAGCATACATAGTTGAATGGCAATAGCGGCAATAAACAGCCAGTCGTAGCGCATTAACAGTGGCAAATCTACATAAGCCGTTAGAACCAGCACAAAAAGCATAAGGCCACCAAACAGTGCAGCCCAAGCTTGCTTAATGCCGAAAACTAACAGCGCACCAAACGGCAAGCGACCAATAGCGTGGAGGAATTGTGTTTTTTGCATCTGCCGCTTATTTTACAGATTGCTTCATGCATTCCATCATAACAAAAAGACTCCCATAAGGAGTCTTTTTGAATAATTTTGGAGGGCCCACTGGGGCTCGAACCCAGGACACCCTGCTTAAAAGGCAGGTGCTCTAACCAGCTGAGCTATGGGCCCATTATGCCGAGGCATGCCGGGCGAACAGGAATATTTTACCAACTCAATCTGTTACTGTCAATCCGCCAGACCTCGCCGCATCAATGCGCCTTTTTACCATCTTTGCCCTTTGGTTTGCGAGTTAGAAACATATCAACAATCGCCGCCACAAGGCCGGCGACAATAATGAGGCTTTCGTACTCTTTCAAATGATTGTAGATTGTGAGTCCTGGGCCATCAAGCTGGAGGGACGAACCAATGCTTGAGCGCAAAAATGCAAGCGCCAGCGCCGCGAATGCTAACGAGCCAAGCAGCCGCCACAACATCTTACTATAGGTTGGCCCGCTAGCAAGTAACACTAGTGGCGGCGCTAGAATGAGCGCCGATTGCACCACAATGGAAAGTGGCGGCACCACCAGTGTAAAGCCCTGTTTTTCTATGAACGGCGTGAGCGTACCAGTCCAGTGCAGCGCCAAAAGCGAACCCGCAGCCAGCCCCAACCCAAGTACGCCAAAACGCCGCCTCGTCAAAAAGCTAAGAAGAAACAAAACCCCAAACAATAGCCCAATGACTACTAACGATGTCATGCTTTTATATTAGCATCTAGGCGCCAACGCGGTCTTTTTTGTTGCGGCGTTTGGCGTTGAGCTCTATGTATTCTATGGCTTTTTCGGCGACATTGCGGCCGGTTATGGTCTCTGGTGATTTGAAGCTCCCAGATGAATTAACCTCTAGCACCAGGGGCCCGCGTGCAGAGCGCATCATGTCTACGGCGCAGATTGGCAGGCCCATAGCTTTGGCGGCTTTAATGGCGGTACGTTTTTCGTGGTCAGTCAGCTTAACTACCGATGCCACACCACCTTGATGAGTGTTGGATCTAAAGTCATCGTCTAAACTTTGGCGTTGTATGCTCGCAACCACCTTATTACCAATAACGATAGCCCGCACATCGGTACCGGCAGATTCCTTTACGAATTCCTGAATGACAAAGTTGACGCCTTCAACATAAAAAGCTTGCATTACCGCTTTGGCGGCTTTGCTAGTTTCGGCAAGCACGACTCCATTGCCATGGGTGCCCTTGGCAACCTTAATAATGAGAGGGGTGCCGCCAGCCTGTTCAATAAGGTCATCAAAGGCAGCTGTTTCGCGGGCGAACAGTGTTTTAGGAATATCAACCCCGGCGCGAGCCATTAATTGATAGCTACGCAGCTTGTCGCGGGAACGATTAATGGCAATTGAACTTGCGGTCGTGTACACTCCACGCATTTCAAACTGGCGCACAATGGCCGTACCGTACTTGGTGTAGCTCTGGGCAATGCGGGGGATGATGGCGTCGAAATCATTCAGCTCTTTACCGTTGTAACGTACAACGGGATTACTTTTTTCGACAGTAATATAACATTTGGCGTAGTTAATAATTTTAACTTCGTGGCCACGCTTTTCAGCCTCTTCTTTGAGGCGCTTGGTGGTGTAATTGCCGGGACCCTTAGATAGAATACCGATTTTCATAGGTCCTCCCTATTTCTTACTGTAGCGTTTTAAGAATTTACCAAATGCAGCAATCTTTTCGTCAACGAATGTACCGGAGCTAATCTGTGGGCTGTTGTTGACCTCTAAGATATACCACTTCTTGGCCGTAGTATCAAATAAAATATCAACACCCGCCACTTGGCGGTTCATGGCTACGGCAGCGCGAACGCACATGGCGCTAGTTGGGCCGTCTATGGCGCTACGTGGCAATAGTTCCGACGTACCCCCTTGAGAAGTGTTGTTTAGGTGGCTGCCGGTTGATGCACGACGGCCCATAATCAGCGCGACATCTTTATCGAACACAAGCACGCGTAGGTCGCCATTATTCGGGCTAAAACGCTGGGCTATGTACATAATGTCCGGGCCGTCAGCCAGGTGCGCACGCAGTTCTTCTTCAGTATGTACCAAGTGATTATTGCGGCCCTGCTCGGCATTCACGTCCTTCAGCACAAACGGCTCGCCAAGCTGGCGCACAAGTTCGGAGTAGTGTTCACGATAATACGCGTGCGACGCATATACCGAATCAGGCACCGGCAACTTTGCCAGGCTCAAACGTACCGCCTGTGTCAACTTAGTGACAGCGTGATGATTAGCGACTTCGCGGTCAATAAACAGTGTGCGACGCGCCTCAAGATACTCGGCAGCAGCAGAAGCAAGTGAAGCAAATTTTATGTAAGTGCGGAAATACACCAAATCAAAGGCAGCAATGTCATACCCGCTGGTTGTTTCGGTAATGCGCAGGTGCCCGTCCTTGATTTCGTAGATGAGGTTTGCGTATGAGCTAACGATTACCTCCTCGTTCTCCCCAAGCATGTCATCAAGGCCTTCCTTGAGGCGTTCGGTTTTCTCACCCAGTGCCGATGCCAACACCAAAATACGCAAGTTACCGTGGCGCGGCGTAGCATGCCGGGCACTCACATCAACCAAAAACTTATTGCGGATAGTGGCGTTACCAATGAGAATTGGGTAGCGATGACTCGAGCGGTCCGCCAAATTACACTTAGTCCGGAGCAACTTGCCGCCAAGACGCATAGTTATGCCAACCTTGTAGCGTTTCTCAACGGTGCCAAAGGAGTTTTTGACTGTAATGACGGTAAACTCATCGGTCATGATGCGCTCACCGGTGTAATACGGGCTTGTCTGATCGAACAGCACAAACGATAGCACGCCGTCGTGCTCGACAATTTCTGTTGCCCAGATCGCCGAGCTGTCGGCGCCGGTATCTATTTTTGCAGGCACATCGTAAATGCTGAGTTTTGGCAGGCTGACACGCTCGGTGCGGCCAATAGTCGCGGTTGGTTTGGTCATGGCCTATATTTTACCTTGTTAGAGCTGTTTGTACACATTTGCCAGGTCATAGCCGCGGCGAATGTACTTGGCGTGCAATGGGTTGGTTGGATCGAACTGCGCGCACATCATGTAGCCCCATTCCATGGAGCGGTCGCGGTCGGACAATTCCGCCAGGCTGTTTAGATAGCCAGATGCCTTTACGTAGCCGCGGTAATACGCCAAATCCCGGGTGTCGAGCGCGCCACCACGCGTCATGCGCATCATCGACTGATACGCGGCGCTTTTACTCTTTTCTGTATCAACTTTCTTGCCGCTTGTGGCTGCTTCTATGACTGACCGGCGCCACATAATTTCATACGCGCCCCTAAAATCACGCTTGTCGCCATCGCGGTCCATGCCAAGCATAAGCCCGGCAGCCAGGTAGTAAATGCGGCCGGGCGTGGCAGGGCTGTCGCTATCGATTTGTTCGAGCGCGGTTAGCATGCCTTCTTCAAAATCCAGGCTGCCAGGCAGGGCGTAGCGAGCCATAGGGAGGCCTTCGCCGCGCGTACCAGGGTGCTGCATCCCACTAAATGCCATACTTGAACGGACAAGCGCCGCGATCTGGCTGGTTCCCTCGGCCAATAAATCTCCGTTATAGCCGCGCAGGCCATGACCACGGACCTCGTGTAGTTCTTTGTGACGAAGGCTTGCACCGGTAAATTGCGCGCGGCCGCGGCCAATATCGACCGACTTATCACGACGAGTCGTTTCAGCGGCATTGCCGTCTGTCAGGCGGGTGTGCCAGCCAATCATGCCTGTCAGGTCTTGCATTTCTTGGAAGTGCCGCACCGCTTCTTCGTGCGGCATCTTACCGCCTGATTCTGGCGGCAAAAAGAGCCGTTCGCCAAAGCGGACTTGAATATCACGCTTTAACACCTCGCGCGCATGCTGAGTAAGACCGGGTTTCATAAAGCCTTCTGGCTCCTTGCGGTCACCGGTAAGTTCCAAGAGCTCAGCGGCAATCGCCTGCACTTCGTCATCTTTGCCGAGGGCAACAATAGCTTCGGCTTTGGTGCGGGTTTCGTCGAGCAAACTATCAAAATGGTCTTGTTCGGGCGAGCCAAATACCGTCATTTGCAGTTCGGCTGCCTTGTCTAAATGTTCCTGGCGCTCGCCTGGGTCTTCTGTACCCCAGGCACAGACAATCTCTATATGCCGGTCGACTTCGAGAATTTTCTTGCGCATGAGCTCGCGGGCAAGATCTTTATCTATAGAATCCGGTAGCTGTTCGGCGCGCTCATATAAATCCACCATTCGGTCGTGGGCAGCCTGCAGCGCCTCACCATCTAAATGGGGATAGGTAACCTCTGGATTTTCAATCTCCCCGGCTATAAATGCAGTCTTAACTCTTTCGCGCTCTTCTTTTGTTCCATCATCTTCACCCACCTTGTAGGGCTCGTTTGAGCCAATGCGAGCATAGGGCTCGTCGTCCCATATCTTCATAAGCTCTTCGACAGTATCTGGAACTGCCAGGCGTTCTGGTGTGTGTTGCGTGAGTGTTTCTGCCATAGGTTACTCTAATTTTGCAACAAAAAGTCTACAAAGTCTTTAGCGACATTGCGCGGCTTACCATGGACCGGCATTAAGTGCATGCCAAAACTAGGGCAGGCGTTGATTTCTATAAAATGCACATCGCCTGTTTTTTGATCCCACAAAAAGTCCACACCAGCGGTATCGAGCCGAAGGGCGGTGGCGAGCTGCTCGGCATATCCGGCGAGCGGCGAACTGAGTACGCTATCTGTTACGTCGTGCGCTTCGCCGCCCGTGCCAATGTTAGCAGTACCAACTACTTGTACGCGCTCGCCGTTACCAGGTATGTCTTGGTCAAGCCGTTCGCCCAAAAAACGCTCTGCAGCAGCGAGATCAATGTTATTTAATTTCTTTTCGTAATTAATGCCGCGATCCGGGTCATTTTCGTTTTCAAACATAATAAGTTCTCGAATGGTGCGCTTGCCATCGCCAATGACTTTTGCGGGAAGGCGATGAGCGGCCGCAATAGTTTTGCTGCCAATAACAAGCACACGAACGTCATCCCCGCTCACCTGCTCCTGCACCACAACCTTGCCCTTGATCGTATGCTCCTTTGCTTTGGCGACCGCCGCCTTTAGCTGCTCCTTGGTTGCCACGCCGACCGTAACGCCGTTGCCATGAGCGCCATCGCTCGGCTTAACAACCAGTGGCAGGTGCTGTTTGAGCAGTTCAAGTGCGGGGGCGAGATCATCGGTGGCCACTATGCAACTGGCGGGGACCGGCACACCAAGCGACGCCGCCATGTCATTGGCAAGCGGCTTGCGGTCGCTTATGTATCCACCTGTAAAGCTACTGGAATCAGGGGTGCTACTGCGCAGCAGGCGCCATTCACCGCCCTTGCGGTAGCGGAGCAAGCCCGCCTCGGCGTTTACTACTTCGGCCTCAACACCGCGCGCTTGTAATTCTTCTAAAATAGCCTTGGCAGTCGTTTTGAGCGTTACCACAGCTTATGCCCGCCGCTCTTGGCGAACTGAGCCAGGAGTTCTTTTTGTTTTTTGCTGAGCTTGGTTGGAGTTTCCACCTGTACCGTCACAATGTGCGCGGAACGGGCGCCGGTGCGCAGGTTGGGGATGCCGTGGCCGTTCAGTTTAAAATCGGTGCCGCTTTGGGTGCCGGCGGGAATTTTCATGGTAAGTGGGCCGTCAACAGTGTCTACTTGGAGCTCGCCGCCAAGTGCCGCGGTGACCATATCTACTTTTTCGGTCGAAATGATGAGCGTGCCTTCGCGGGTGAACTTTTTGTGTGGTTTAACGCGGATTGCAACATACAAATCGCCCTTTTGGCCGCCGTGGATCGCTTCGCCGCGGCCGGTTAAGCGGATAGTGGCGCCGTCGTCAATACCGGCGGGAATCTTGAGCTTAAATTCTTCTTTTCGGCGTTCGGTGCCGCGGCCGTTACAGCGGCTGCAAAGTTTCTCTGGCACCTTGCCCGTACCATGGCAGTGCTGGCAGGTTGCGGCCTGGTTAATGGTGCCAAAGACAGTGTTGATGGCACGGTTTACTTGGCCAGCGCCTTTGCAGGTCGGGCAGGTTTTGTTGCCAAAGCCAGGCTCGGCGCCGTCGCCTTTGCAATGTTTGCATTCGCCTTCTATATTGAGGCTGATTTCTTTTTCAACGCCAAATACGGCTTCTTCAAAGGTGAGTGTGGCTTCAACGGCAACATCTTGGCCGCGCCGGCGCTGTTGTTGCTGCCCCCCGCCACCAAAGAAGCTGCCAAAAATATCGCCCAGGTCAAATTCAAAATTCTGGCCTGCGCCGCCAAAGCCCTGGAAGTCGCCAAACGGATTACTGCCCGCACCGCCGCCAGCCGCTCCGCCAACACCGGCGTGACCAAATTGATCGTAACGTTGGCGCTTGGCGTCGTCTCTTAAGACTTCGTAGGCCTCGTTAATTTCTTTAAACTTAGTCTCGTCGCCACCCTCTTTGTCTGGGTGGTATTTAACGGCAAGCCGACGGAAGGCTTTTTTAATCTCGTCCGCGCTGGCGGATTTGGAAACACCTAAGACTTCGTAGTAATCACGTTTGGCCATACTTTTAAACTTTTGCTTCTTTTAGATGCTGTAAATTGTAGCGTTCCGCAATCCTGTCTCGCACTGTCAACATCAGATCAGTGTAGAGTGCGTCCTCTGGAGCAAAAGGCGCATATAATCGCTTGTCTACCAACTGCGGAGATTGCGTCTCGCGGGTCACTTCGGCCTCGTAGACCGTGAATGGCGTTTCTTGCTGGCCGTCCTTTGAGGCTATCTTGGTATCGACTACTTTCTTCAAGGATCCCAGCACTACTTTACCACCGAAATCCTCAGCCAGCTCTACCGCCGTATTCTGCGCCTCCTGCTCTGGCAATGTCAGCCGGCGATTTGGAACCTGCCAACCTGCCCACTGTGGTGAGTCTTGATAGTAGAGCAGCCACACCAATTCTTCGTGTCCCGCTATCTTTTGGTAAAAAACGAAATCAACGATCGTTGGCGTAGCAGCCATTTATTTCTTCTCGTCTACGACTTCGCCCTCAACAGCGTCGCCTTCTTTTTTGTCGTCACCGGCAGTGGCCTTTGGTTCGTCCGTTTTGGCGTCCTTACTAGCGGCTTCGTACATCTTGCTGCCGATTGGCATGATTTTTTCGTTCAGCTCTTTGGTCGCTTTGTCGAGCTCTTCTTTGTCGTCTGAATTCTCGTGCTTCTTGGCTTCTTTAACAGCTTCTTCAATGGTCTTTTTGTCATCATCGCTAATCTTGTCTTTAAACTCGTCGGGCATTTTTTCAGCTTGGTAGATTGCCTGGGCGAGGAGGTTCTTGGCCTCGGCAGTATCGCGCTTTTTCTTGTCTTCGTCGGCGTGCATTTCGGCTTCTTTTTGAGCCTTTTCAATGTCCTCTTTGCTGAGGTTGCCGCTGTCTTGGATGGTCACACTCTGCTCTTTGCCAGTGCCTTTGTCTTTGGCGGTGACATGCAGAATGCCGTTGGCGTCGATATTGAAAGTCACTTCAATCTGCGGCACGCCGCGTGGCGCCGGGGCAATGCCGGTCAGCTGGAAGATGCCAAGCTCTTTGTTGTCGCTGGCCATCTGACGCTCACCTTGGAGGACTTTAATCTCAACTTGTGGCTGGTTGTCGGCAGCGGTGCTGAAGGTTTCAGACTTGCTGGTTGGAACAGTCGTATTGCGCTCAATCAGCTTGGTCATAACGCCGCCCATGGTTTCAATGCCAAGGCTCAACGGTGTAACGTCCAAAAGCAGCACGTCTTTTACATCGCCAGCGAGCACACCGCCCTGGATGGCAGCACCAACGGCAACCACCTCGTCTGGGTTCACACCCTTGAGTGGGTCTTTGCCAAAGATCTTCTTTACCTTTTCGACCACGGCTGGCATGCGGGTCATGCCGCCTACGAGTACAATCTCGTTAATGTCGCTGGCGCTCAATTTGGCGTCCTTAAGTGCTTTCTCGCAGGGCTCGACAGTTTTGTCGATGAGATCAGCAACAAGCTCTTCCAGCTTGGCGCGGGTCAGCTTGGTTTCAAAGTGCTTGGGGCCGTCGGCGTCGGCCGTCAGGAATGGCAGGTTGATTTCAACTTCAGTGGTGCTTGAGAGTTCTTTCTTAGCTTTTTCAGCTTCGTCTTTCAGGCGCTGCTTGGCGGCGTTGTCGCCAGTCAGGTCAACGCCGTGCTCTTTTTTGAACTCTTCCATAAAGTAGTTCATGATGCGGTTGTCGAAGTCTTCACCGCCAAGGTGAGTATCACCGTTGGTGCTTTTTACTTCAAACACGCCGTCGCCGAGTTCAAGAATAGACACATCAAACGTACCGCCACCAAGGTCGAAGACGGCGATTTTTTCTTCTTTGTTCTTCTCTAAGCCGTATGCCAAAGCGGCTGCGGTTGGCTCGTTTATAATGCGCTTAACCTCAAGGCCGGCAATTTTACCGGCGTCTTTGGTGGCTTGGCGCTGTGAGTCATCAAAGTAGGCAGGTACAGTAATAACAGCTTCTGTAACGGGCTCACCAAGGAATGCCTCGGCGTCTGCCTTTAGCTTGCTCAGAATCATGGCGCTGACTTCTTCTGGGCTGTATTCTTTGTCGCCCATTTTTACCTTTACGCCATCCCCAGCTTTCACGATTTCGTAAGGATAGAGGTCGAGGTCTTTCTGGACTTCGCTGTCAGAAAATTTGCGGCCGATCAGACGCTTCACGCCGTAAATGGTGTTCTTAGCGTTGGTGACACGTTGGCGCTGTGCAACCTGGCCAACCAGGCGCTCGCCGTTTTTGTTAATAGCCACCACACTTGGCGTGGTGCGGTTGCCTTCTGCGTTTGCAATGACTTCTGGCTTACCAGCGATCATGTACGCCATGGCGCTGTTGGTTGTACCGAGGTCGATGCCGATGATTTTACCCATGAGGGGCCTCCTTTTCAGATTGAATTAGTAGAACAGTCTAGTTCAAGTTTAGCACTCTCTCGCATTGAGCGCTAAGATATTTTTAGCATAAAAAATTAGCACTCAAACGTCAAGAGTGCTAATTATCATCATATACGTCTCTGCTGCCGCTCCGCTCGCTTGCCGGCCGAGAGTAACGAATGCTGCAGCATCGATACCCTCTCGGGCCGCCTCGCGCGCAAGCTCATCCAGCCGATCTTCCAGCCATCCCTGATTGTCCGCGAGCGGACAGGCACCACACCAAGATGTGTCTCTCGCCTCACAATCTTCGATAAGATTAACCACAAGGCCGAGTTCCAAGTAGCGAGCGCGCATAAACCCATGGTCCGTAAGGGCTCGTTGGTACAAGCATTCTTCTGCGGTGATAATGCCGCTTATAGATTCTGCCGTGTCCGCCTGACCGGGATATAGGTAGTCAACCGTCATGCGTACCGCCAGCCGGTGCGTTGCGTCGCCGAGGGTGCCGTACTCAGGGCGCGGGAGCCACTCGCATGGAGGTGCGGCGGCACGTTCTGGCACGGCTAGACTTCTTCCGCCTGACGCATGCGGCGCTCAACTTGACCGGTGCTCATGCCTGCATCAAGCGCATACGACCATATGTTTCCAACTTGAACGCCACGTTCTTCGTCGGTTGGTGTTTCTGGCTCACCGTCTGGTCCCTGGAATTCTGGCGTATCGAGTATCCAGTTCATACCCTCTGCAACTGATGGGCCGACCACCGGATCCACACCCCGTGAGACAAAAGTAATTTCCTGCGTGCGACCGCCGCGAAGGGTGATAGTCTTTTGAAATGCTGCATAGCCAAGCTCACCTATCCGGCTTAGTGGCAGCGCACCTTGCCGCCGCCTGCCTTCCCGCTGTAGGCCTAACCTCGCAATGTCTTCCGCACGCTCAACGATGCGCGCATCAGGGTCGCTTTCTACCTGTTCGACCAGCCGGGTGCCTTCAGGCATCACTTCTGGCCCTTGTCATATTTATCTTTACTAACGAGCGCGTCAATTTCATCTTGCATAGGGTTGCGTGGCTGGCGAATCTTGGCCTGATAGATCGTACCTACGACCACCGCGGCGGCCACTAGCAAAAAGCCAATAATAATAGATGCAATGCTTTCTTTAGAGATAACTAAGTTAAACCCAAATAGTCCAACAACAATGCAAATGCCGAACTTAATTTTGTCCGAGCTCACCGCGTGTCACCTTTACCATACTGGGGCGCACAACTTGCTCGCCCATTTTGTAACCAGCGCGAAGTTCTTCGGCAATGATTTCAGTGGCGCCTTCGCCGTCTTCCATCATGACGGCTTCGTGCAGGTTAGGGTCAAAGGGAGTGCCGGGTGTGGCTTCTATGCGGCTCAGGTCAAGTTCCTTAAGCCCTTTTTCAAGGTTTTTTGCCATACTAGTAACACCTTGAACCCACTTGTGGTCGGCAATGTCATCTGGGGTATGGGCAATCGCGCGTTCGATAGTGTCAACGACCGGCAATAACTTCATAACGGTTGCAGCTTTGGCGAGTTCGGCAACGCCTTTTTTCTCGCTCTCTATACGCTTGCGGTAGTTTTCAAAGTCAGCGCGGATACGCTGCAGGTCGGCCGTGAGCTCGTCGATTTGCTGCTGCTTTGCGTCTTCTTTTGATTTCTTTGTCATTACAACACCTCCTCTAAAATTGCGCCGGTGTGACGGACTAAATTCATAACACGGGCGTAACTCTGGCGGGTTGGGCCGAGCACGCCAATGTAGCTGTGGTCAGAAAACGGCGAACGAAACCTACTGATAATAAGGCTGCACCCGCTCGCTTTGCCGATTGGGTTTTCGCTGCCAATGTATACATTAAGCGGCTCGTTTGGAGCGGCTTCGCGCAGCCATGGTTCAAGGTTATCGAGTAATGCCGCCACCTGACGCACCTGCTGGCCTTGGCTAAATTCAGGATTACCAAACAGGTTGCTCATGCCGCTCATATATAGCTGATCGCCAATGGTCGCCAGACCTAGATTGTGGGTCAACTCTACCAAACTATCCACGGCACTGCGGATCGCCCAATCAGCACGGCCCTGTGTAGTGGTCACGCGTGCCTCAAGCGCTCGGGTTCCGCGATCGGGCAGTTGCGATTGTTCGGCGCCGCTGATCATATTGACGTAAAAACGATACCCTTTGTCGGTCGGAATACGGCCGGCACTGGTGTGGGGCTGAGCAATAAAACCGGTGTCTTCTAGCCGCGCCATCTCAGCACGAATGGTGGCCGAACTCACCCCAAACAATTTCGCAAGCGTTACAGAACCAACCGGAGCGGCGACCTCGGCATATTGCTCAATAATGGCAGCTAGAATCTGCTGTTGGCGTTCTGTCATACTAGGCTTATCATAACGAGACTAGCACTCGAGCGTCAAGAGTGCTAGATGTCACAAGCGACCAATCTCGGCATTAATTTGTGCAATCATCTCCTCGGCAATCTCCATGGCTTTGTGATAATGCCGCTCAACTGGCTCACCGTGAGCTATACGGTTTACAAGCTCAGCAGTGTTTTCAAGGTCATCGTTAATCACAATATAGTAGTGCGGCGTTGCCAGGGCATGGCGCACCTCGCGCAGTGCACTTTTGAGCCGACGTTTTAACTCGGGCGCATCCATGGCGTCATTGCGTTTGCTTAACCGCTTTTGCCAGATTTCATAGCTGGGCGGGAGTAAAAAAACAGCCTTGGCGTTTAAACCAAGACCAACATAGTGATCGCAACCTTGAATAGTGATATCTGAGGTCGCGATTTTTCCTTGGTCGCGAATGCGCTTCACCTCGCCAATTGTCGAACCGTAGATATCTTCTGCATGAACAATGTCGGCCTCAATATAGCCGTGCGAATCAAGTAACTGTTTCGCTTTGGCGAAATCAATAAAATGGTAATGTACGCCCTCTTTTTCGTACGGGCGGGGGGAACGGGTGACATGCGAAACAATAAAATCGTATTCGTTCGGGTAGGTGGCAAGTAAATGACCAATAACTGCATCTTTGCCCGCGCCAGTAGTGCCAGCGAGCAAGAGTATTGGGGCACGACGAATGGGCCTAAGTGCTTCGGGAGTTGGCTTATAAGCGGCAACCTTGTGCCGCAGACTGTCGTCTAGCTCCATATGTGTACTATAGGCGTATATTGCGCCTTCTTTCAAGATTGACATTCCTTTTGTTTATTAAGAAGTACGCAAACGAGCCGCCTGGGCAGCGGCTCATCTTGGGGCAGAGCTATAATTTACCGCCCCTGCGACTTTGCGCCGCCGTATGCTGAGGCGCCATAGCTCATGCTAGTGCCGCCCTGCTGCGCAGGTTTAAATAGTTTAATCACCCCTGCAGCGCCAGTCAAGACTGCCATGCCCATAGCGACATGCTTTAAAAAGTCTTTCCGGTCCATGCGCTTTTGCAGAAGCTCATTGATGGGATTTTGTGTAGCCATGCGTTACCCTTTTGTTATTTGCGAACTTTTTATTTTCTTAGGCTATTACTTCAATAATTAAGCATGAGCGGCGTAATGTCAAGAATAAGTTGCAGGGCTCGGTCGCATGAAACCGTCAATGCTGCGAGCTGGCACGCTCAACTGAGGCGTCCGGCGTGTGGCTTGAGGATGTGACCGTGCAATGACTGGCCGCACCACCGGTTGGGCTCGCACCCGGGGCCGGGTTATATCGGTCATGGGCCGTACGGGACGATGGGCAACCGGCCGAACCATCACTTGAGGTTGGGGTCGTAGTTGCTGCAAATGCCGTATTGGCTTACCGCGGAACGAGGCGGCCGAGGCGGGCACTACCGGCACAGCGGGTTGTACTGCCTGCGGTGACGGCACGCGGGCTGGAGCGGGTGCAGGCACAGGCTTCCTAGCCACTGCAGGTACCGCGGGCGTGGGGGCTGTGGGCTGTGGCGCGGTAACAAAATCGGCCAGAATATCGCGCGGTATCGATTTTGGCTCTATGGGCATAAACCCTTCCCTCGTTTCTTCATGCAGTAGTTGCTGACGGATATTCTGGCGGGCAGCCGAACGGTACTGCAGCCACACCAGCAGTACGCCCAGCTGATACATGGCGATAATGGGCAGTGCCAAGAATGTCTGGTTCATAATGTCAGGGGTCGGTGAAATAACTGCCGCCAAAATAAATGCTCCCACAATCACAAACTTTTGCAACTTCATGAGCTTGTTGGGCTGCAGCGGCGTCATGGTGTTGATAATAAGCAACAGGAGTGGTATCTGGAATAAGAGCGCCGCTCCCAGCAGATATGTCACAACAAATGATAAGTACGAATCGACCGTGAGCATCGCCTGAATATTGCCCAGGTTAAAGTTTGTCAAAAAGTGCAGCGCAGCCGGCAAGCTAATGTAATAGGCAAAAAGCACGCCGGCAGCGGCAAACACAGTAGACAGACCGACATAAAAGACTGCCGATTTACGCTTTGTGCCCATAAGCGGTTCAAGGAACCGGTAAATATGGTACATAAGCACCGGCACGCCAACCACAAACCCAATAAACGAACATAACTTAAAAGTGAACGTCAGCCCACCCGCTGGCGTTAAATAATAGAGCTGCTTGTCGCCAAGCGGTGCGGTCAACAAACTTATGACATCGTTTAAGAAGCCGTATGCGACAGCTGACACAACCAATACGACTGCTACCACCCAAAACAGCCGACGGCGCAACTCATGCACGTGGTCTAGGAATGTTGGCAAAGGCGCCTGCGCGGGCGATTGTTCGTATTTATCGGTTGTCGGCGTTAGTGCTTGAGACGCGTTTTGCATCGTCTTCGCCGTTCAGCCCCTTCTTAAGTTCGCGTACGGAAGAACCAGCACTCTTAAAAAGTTCTGGAAGTTTTTTGCCCCCGAAGAGCAATAGGATAATGGCCAGAACAATCAATAGTTCAGGCGCACCGATACCTAAAATTTCTGCAAAGTGTGTCACCTTTTTACTCCCTGGGCCCTCAGGCCCGTTATGTATTTTTAGCTTATACTGTTTATGGTAGAATGGCAATAAAAGAGATCGTTCGCGTGAGCTTGTTAAAACACACCCACTATTTTGCCGAATATAACTGCGGCGCGTACGGCGCCGGCGATTATCAAGGCGCTTGCGGCACAACCTCTACCGATCTAGCAGACACCGGCTATGACGTATTACTTCCCATCTTTCTAGCAATCTCGCTCATAGGAGCTGGCGCAATCTACTTTATAAAACGCCAATTACGAAAACGCGCCGCTCGCCGCGACGCAAAAAATGTCTAATCTATTGTAAGGCCCCGGTAGCGTCGGCTGTTGCCGTACGCTCCGGGGCTCCTTGCAATGTAACTTGTGGTGCTCACCCGGCGGGCGTTATCCCGGCGGGCCGCGCTTAGTGCGCTTGATGATGATTGTTTCTTTGAACCCCTGGGTTCGGTACACCTCGGTACTGTTGTCGATCATCCGCTGCAGCGCCGCACTTCGTGGCAGCTGCTGAGTCGTTGTCGTGTACAGAATGAGGTAATCAGGGGCCCGGCCGCCGCCACGCTGCTCGCACGCCTGAGCGTGTGTGATCTTGCAGTACGGTTGGCGGATGAGTTGCCCGATGAACTCGTCGGTGACCACCCGGGAACCGAGCTCAGCGTTCTTATCCATCCAGACAACAACGTCACGGACGGGATTGCGCGGATCCTTGACCATGCGTGCATACGTCGCAAACAGGCCAGAACCAGCAAGCAGAACACAGACGAGTCCGACCACCCAGGCCCTCTTGTCTCCGGGGATTCCATCTCGCTGCCAGCGCCTGAGTCCTGAAACCAAGAAGCAGTACGCCGGCAGCACGATCATGAAAACGTAGTGGGGCAGCCAAAGCTTTCCCCCTCCGAAGACCATGAAGGCCGCGAGTGTCCAGGCGAACAGCAGTGCATAATCGGCAGGCGGGGAGTTGAGGTACCACCGTTCGAACCGGAAAAGCTGGCGGAAGTTGCCAACCCACAGATTCGCCCAGAAGTCCTCGCCGACCACAGCGCGCATAACGCGCCAGCCAACCATAAGGCCAGCTACAGCCAACACGATCAGCATACCGATATAGATGCTGTACTGATTGACCAGAGGGGTGATGATGTCGCCAGTGGACTTCACCGCCCCGCGTGACTCGACCAGGCCGAGTGCACGCTTAACCTGGTTGAGGGTGGACTTGAAGAACTCTGGCCCCGCCCAGATGGTCATGTAGGCAATGTACGCCGCCACAGCCAGGGCAGAAGCCAGGGAGAGCGGGCCAAACAGCACCCGCGGGACGGTCCGCACCGTGGCTTTCATGCTACGCCACAGATACATCCCCTGTCTGCGCAAAACCCCACCCTCCGGGCGAGGTAAGCGCCGACGGTACGGTCGCACGATGGCCCGATGGACCATCCCTGCCAACAGGAAGTACACGCCAACCTGCTTCCAGACAAGGACAGCGGCCAAGACCAGGCCGGCCATGAACAGCCACGAGTACGTCACCCACCAGCCACGTTGTGTCAGCCGGCGGAAGAACGAGCGATGTTGCAAAGGCTCGTACCGTTTGACGCGCTCGCTGACTCTCCAGTAAAACCAGAGGGCCAGCACACCCCAGACGAGCTGGACGTTCTCCAGCCAACCTACTCGGTTGGTGAAGGTCATCCAGCCGTCGGCAGCGATCAGGAACCCTGCCAGCAGCGCTCCCCACTTATCCTCCATGAGGCGTCGCAGGAAGAATACGAGCAGGAGAACGGTCACAACTGACGCAGTGACTGCCAGCCACCGCGCCTGCGTGACACCGCTCCCAAACAGCCTGAACCACCCGCCCTCCAGGTAGAACCCGAAGGGCGGGTGGCTGGTATACAGCTTTGCCTGGCCGGGGTCGATGTATTCCGGCTTCAGCCGGACACCTTCCCCATTGGCCACGTTCCGTGCGATCCCAGTGTACGCCGACTCGTCGACGTCCCAACCGGGCACTAACGCATTCGGATATAGCCGCACAAAGGCAGCCAACCCGATCACCACAGTGAGTACTACCCACCAGAGCAGGCCAGTCCTTTCGGACCGGTGACGGCCCTTAAGTGACGGGCCCGTCGCCATAGGGCATCAACCCCTTAAATGGAATGTAGTTACGGACACGGGCGGGGACCGTGACGGTGGGGTATACAACCGGCGCAAAACCACGTTGGCCTACGTCGAGCGACACCCCATACACAAACCTAGTCGTCAACAGCGCGCCAATGAAGGGATATACCGCCCCTTCTATGTGGCGTGCCGCCAACATGTTCGTGAGGATGAGCGACAGAATCATCGCGCACCCCAGCACAGTCGCATACAGCGGAAACAGCGTAAATGCCGCCCCCGCAGCTAGCAACGCCCACGGCATGAGCATGAACGTCACCAACCGGTACACAGTGAATGGTGAATCGGGATATTCCGCAGCAAAATCACGGAACCCCCTCCCTGAACGCGTATACTCACCGATCAACTTCTTCAGACCGATGCGATGCGTCCGGGGCACCATGAGCCCGGGATCAAAGAGGATCTTGAACCCCGCTTTTAGCGCCCGCCAGCAGAACTCGTAGTCTTCGTATGAGTTCCGGAAGTCGGGCCGCGGCTCACCAATAACCTGCCACACCCGGTGCGTAAACGCCAGGTTAGCGGTCACCGGCGGTTTGTACTGACCAATGTTGTCCATAGTCAGCACCGTCTCCCGGTCCACTCTGGGCGTCTTGCTGCCCGTGGCGGTCCGGTCGATAAACCGCGACCAGAACCTCCCCCAGTAGCCATAGCGACCGGGAAGATCCTTAACGCTTTCAACAGGGCCGGCCACAAACTCGTAGCCGTCCACTAGAATTCGCCGGACGATTTGCTCCAGCCAGTGCGGCGGAGGTTGGATATCGGGGTCTGCGTAGACCAAAATCTGGTCGTCAACAGGGTCCAACACCGCCCTCACCGCGTGGAAGGTGTCGCCGATACGCCGAAGCGTCCGGGTCTTATCCTCCCCTGACTTTTGCGGTCCTTCCGTGACCTCGAAGGCATACCTCGCGCCCGTGCTTCGTTTCCAGTTGCTGTCGCGGCCTTTGCCAGCGATTTCACCTTCTACGACATTGAGCGCAAAGTTCGGAGGCATTTGCCCCGTACCATCCCGGTTGTCGAACGAGGACGGTATGCCTTGCCACGCCGGATCATTCGGGCTCCCCACGAGTATGACCTGAATACGCCGATGGTGTTTCCACGCATAGGTCTGGTTGTGAATCGCTCGCAGGAAAGCATCGATTTCTCCGGCTTCATTGCCCTTGCATGGCGCCACAATGCAGACGTTCGTGACCGGAACCGGCCCGTCACGCCGCACAATGACACCACGGAATACGTACATGTCGTTCGCGGCATAGTTGAACGCCGCGGCGACGATCAGGCCCGCCACGTAGGCGAGCTGGGTGGGCAAATGCAGGAGGTACACCTGAATGTTGAGCACCACCTGGTTGACACCGTAGGTGATGCTCCGCGCCGTCCAGAAGTAGGCCCACGTACGCCAGAAACCCGGCTGCTCGCGGTTCCGCCAGAATGCGCAGCGAGCGCGCAAATTGTCCGGTGGCCACCCTGTTAAGACACGGAACAGCCACGCCAAGCCAAGCCACCGTAACCAATGCACGATGGTCAGGAAGGCGTAGCTGATCGACAGCCCGATGGACTTCCAGAAACCAGGTCCTTTGAACCTATCAGCCCACGTAAAAAACCGCGAGCCAAGAAAGTTCAGGTTGACAGCAATAAAGCCCTCAACCAGGAAAGCCACCGCTTTGGGCCAATGAAGACCCGCCACATTGTAGCTTGGTACCTCGACCCCAAAGGCAGTGAAGCCCGGAATCGGGATACCCCCGGTAAACCACGCCAGCAAGAGCGCCGCAATAATCGCGACACTAAAGCCGACTACGCCAAAGCGCAGCACCCGCAGCAAGTATCGCCACAGATGAAGCACCTCGCGTACGCGGATAGTTTTGAACGCCCGCACATACATGCGAACGAAGCCGACCACCAGCGTATACGGCACCTTGAGGACGGTCAACGGCGCCCGCCAGAGCGCGCCTGCCGTCATGACTAGCCTCCCCTTGTAGGTCCGGCTATGGTGGAGGTGCACGGTGCGCGAACGCACGGAACACCCAAGCGTCGAAAACCTTGAAATCAATCAAGCTCACGACGCCAGTGGCTACTAGGTGCGCCACCACGTACCAGTACGGCCACTCAGGCAAAAATCGCGAACTCCACACAAGCGCGTTGAACACGCCCTGGCTTACGCCTATTGTCACAGGACGCGACAACAGAAGCTTTGCGATCGCTACCGGCAGCGCCACTTGCCTGTCCCGCCATGTAAAACGGCGGTTCAGCCAAAATTTTGCGCCGATGCTTATTGGAGCCTGAATGGCGTAAGCAACGCCCGCCGGCCATTTGAGCCAGGTCACCATTGCAAACGTGAGGGCCAAACTCGACCCGAACACGCCAGCGCCGATGATACTGAACCTCAATAACCGGTAGGGTTGTCTGTTCCTTGGGGTGCTCTCGATAGTCCTCCAATCTAAACAATCATGGAAATGAGCATGCCGCCCTTACCCCGGCGGCACATGTTGGGGGCACCCACGAGTTACATCGCGAAGTACGAAACATATTTTATAATAAAAATGTCGATTTTTGAAGGGTTTTACTTCTTAAACATTGAGGGAATCCGCGGATCAGCGGTCAATGCGTGCGGACAAAAATGAACAGAAGATCCTCAACAATATCCCGCAACCTATCCCCTTGTAGCAACCTAACACCGGCAAGTGCCACAGCCCCCGAGGCAACAAATAATAAAAACCACAGCCAATTACCCTGCAATAGTTGCGCAAGACAGAATAAGGAGGATGCTACCCCGCCCAATGAAAGGATACATGCTATTACTATTTTTAAGAGTCGTTTCATGATTCTCAGCTTCTATTTTACTACAGGTCTCCCACCGCATTACCATAGCGGCGGGAGACCTCAATTGGTCAGAGCTCCTGCTCTGACCAACCTGCGCCGTAGCCTTTGTCTCTCGTCCCCTCGTCCAGGTCGCGCGATCGTCGCTCTCGCTGCACCTTCAGGCTAGTTTGGGTCCAGTTCTGGTCAGCCGTTCCACCTTGACCAGGCCGGAGATCGCCGATGCCCCCAACGGTAGTGGCCTGCGCGATACCGTAGGCTGTACCGATCACGGTGCCGGCGATACGCCCAGCTCTACTTGACGAGGGCTTACGCTCCCGCTTTTTCTTCTTCGACGTGTCCCCGAGCAGGGAACCAGCACATCTTTTGCATGAACAGAGTATGCCATGGTAAGACACCGAAAATCACCTTTTCGAACGATCAAGCTCGCCCCATACGAGCACGACAATCAACTCTAATACAGAGTAATAGCTATGGCGCTGGCAAACAGATAACTACAGGCTCCCTAAGATGTCAATAACAAAATTTGGACTAGTCCCGTTTGAGCAACACCGTAAACGCTTCCGCCGGAATCTCCACCTTGCCAAATTTCTTAAGCCGCGCCTTACCCGCTTTTTGCTTAGCCCACAATTTCTTTTTTCGGCTCACGTCGCCACCGTACAGGTGACCGGTAACGTCTTTTTTTGCCGCCTGAATGTCTTCGCGAGCAATAATTTTACCGCCAATCGCTGCCTGCAAGATAACCTGAAACAATTGTTTGGGAATAATACCCTTAAGACGACCCACAATATCCCGCCCTACACGCATAGCCTCTGAGCGGTGCACCATAAGGCTTAATGAATCCACCCGCTCACCCGCCACCAAAAAATCTAACCGCACAAGATCCTCGGCGCGGTAGTCGGCAAGCTCGTAGTTAAATGAACCGTACCCGCTTGTCAGGCTTTTAAGCTGATCATAAAAATCGGTCAGCATATTGGCGAGCGGCGCCTCAAAACTAATAAGGGCAAGCTGTTCATCTACGTAATCTATATGCTTTTGGTGGCCCCGCTGGCCAACAATAAGCTGGATAACACTACCGACATACTCACCGGGGCAAGCAACCTCTCCTTTAATCCAGGGCTCGCGTATTTCTCTTATTTTGGCCACATCCGGCAAGTCGGCAGCATTTTTTATCTCTACGACTTCGCCGTTTAAAAGCTCAATTTGGTAATCTGTGCTGGGATTAGTGACAATGAGCTCAAGGTTATACTCACGTTCCAGCCGTTCGCGCACAATGTCCATATGCAGTAGGCCAAGGAAACCCACGCGGAAGCCATGGCCCAAGACCTGGCTGTTCTCTGGAGTGTATTGCAGGGCGGCATCGTTGAGGCTCAGTTTTTCCAGCGCGTCTTTAAGGTTGGGGTATTCGTCGTTCGAGCTGGGGAACACACCGGCATATA
>DATIBT010000007.1:0-18488 GCA_035457345.1 Saccharimonadales bacterium (SeqCode)
GGGGAGTTTGGCGAACGCATCGCGAAAATGCAGATAGTACTTCAACACATACACCACATCTTCTGTGTGTTCAAATTGGAAATTGATGAGCTGTGCAAGCATTTGTTCGGCTGTTGGCTGGGTGGGGAGCTGCATGCGGGCTAAGCCAAGTCTGCGGTTTGTCTCTAGGTACACCGCTTTGAGCAACACATCTTTATCTCTAAAGAAATGGTATATGCTCGAAAGACTGACGCCGCTCTCTTGGGCGAGGGTCCGCATGGAAACCCCATCGTAGCCGTAACCTGCAAACAATCGCTTTGCGGTTGTACGGATTAGCTCATCCGTCTTTGACCGTGTCATTTGTTTTGTCCTTGCAAGGGTTGTAGCTACTGTAACGATCGTTACAGTATTAATTGTAACGATTGTTCTAATTTAAGCAAGTTAAAATATCATATTTTTGATTCGTGAGGGGACAGGCATGCTGTGCCCGCCCCCTCGTTGTCGTCGCGAGAGGTCAACCCCCCGTATGCCCACCAGACTCCTCATCGTGCGCACGCGCCGCCACTTCCACAGAAGCCGGCAGATGCCAGAGAGGATGCTCACCATCCCAGATACGGTCGCGCTGCACCGTTATCGGGAGACATCCCCTGAGGGGAGGTAGGTTATATTTCTTACCGGCGATTGTAATGCAATAGACGCCGAGCTCCGGATGGACCACCTGAACGGACGTGTTTGGATGTTTCTCGAACAGCTCGTCCAGTGCGGCACCTGCCGCGTGGGCTTCGGTGCGATCGGCGGCCGGATTGACAGCGCGGTCCCGAATGATGCGCCGGAACGCTGCGCCAGCTGTTGGTTCATTTCCAGGCATGACTACCCCCTCGTACAAACGACAAACGACTCGCTGCCGAGCCGTACCAAAATGATACATAATATGTGTAGGCAATACAAGATATGCTGCGGGTGACCTGGCATACTATAACCAGATCACCCGCTTGCTTTACTAGAGAAGACACGCACCGCAGCAACCGCAGGTGCATAGCACCACGGCCCCAGCGATAATCCAAAGCACTTTACCCACAAGCGCCACCTCCTCGTCCCTAGAAGCAGTGCTTATAACGTAGCAAATATAGAACAAGATGAAAAGGCAGGGCGGCCGCCAGCACGCATAAAACGCGAGGCGGCCGGGATGCCCACTACTCTGCGGCGTGACCCTTCCAATAAACGACGCCGCCAAGGGTTATCTGACCGAGTTCTATCTCGACCGGACCGGTGGAGGCAGGCAACAAAAACATCGTAGTCGTAGACATAACTTCCCCATGACGGTCAGTAATTCCGTTCACGGTTAGTATGAAAGTATTGTCGTTGCGCATTAGTTCATGGATAAGATCTCTGCAGAAAAGACCGGCAGGTGCCGGTAGTGCATCGGCACCTCCATACAGCCGAATGAGGAGGCGCCACAGTTCTTCAGCGGTCTGTTCAGCCAGGCCGTACTTACCGTGAGTGAACTTCGCAAATGCCATGCCGCCTCCCAAAATAGTGGGCCATTGGTGCGGCTCTACGCCGCGAGCCAACTATAAGCATACAACACATAGGCTATGTATACAGTGGCTTTATCTGCTTGAGAAAAATAGGCAAGTACGGTACAATAGCCCCTGTTATTCATACGACGACGCCCTGATAGCTCAGTGGTAGAGCACTTCCATGGTAAGGAAGGGGTCTCGGGTTCAAATCCCGATCAGGGCTCCATGATATTATCTAAATGCGGCTTTTGGCCGTTTTTGTTTTATACTAAATTGCTGACGGACCAACAAGGGAGAATTTTGTTGAGCTATGTTGTTGTCAGCAGCCAAGCTGACGAGAAAGAGCGCAAGTCCATCAGTAAGATCAATCGCCGGGGCGGCACCACGGGCTTACTGCGCCGCAGTAAGCTCTTTGGCGTCCTGGCGGGCATTGCAGGAGTGGTATGGGTGCTGGTGCCACCTAGCCTGATTGGGTGGGGGGCGTTCATGGCACTGGGGGTGGCCGGAGCGTTCGCGTTCTACTTCGGCTATACGCCACTCCGAGTGATCACCAGGCGCGATTCCGTAATAACAAGCAATACCGACTTGATCGCGCTCGATAAGGAATGGCAGGCTGCAGCACAATCAGAAGACCCCGCCTGGCAGCGAGCGGTCGACCAGGCGCGGTTCGTGCGCGTGCGCCAACTGGCAGCAATGACCTCCGCAGAAGCGGCACCGCTCATTCTGGCGGAGCGCCGCAAACTCAACCCTGACAAGTTCCCCGATACTGAGCCTGAGGGCTCGGCGTAATGCCGTTGCTGCGGCCGGGGCGCGTCTCTTACGACCGCCCCGCCGCAGGCACTACCAAAATATTCCAATTTTGTTGATTCAATTGTATAATAGCCGAGCACATCGTTCAAAACCGTGAGGAGCAATCATGAGAGCGTTTGTCCGCCCCGGTGACACTGAGGCGCAGTCCGCCTTCAACGACTATAAGGATCGAGGTGTTGCTCAGAGTGTGGGAATCGTCCTGTTGGCCATTCTTGGCTTCATAGGCCTCTTCGTCGCACTACCCGCGAATAGGGCGTTTGGATGGTTCATGATCATCCTGGGAATCCTCATCTCGTCTACCTGCCTCGGCGTGGCCTACTACCACGTGCGGGCCTACAGGAAGCTGGTGAGCACGAAGCGTATCCTTGAGGTGGACGATACAACGGCAAACCTCATCGAGGCCATCAACACGATCATCAACGACGAAGCCCAGCAGCAGTTGCTGCACGCTTTCGATGCCCTCCAAAGCGCACAAGGCGAACCGGGCCAAGCTGGGAGCAACCAGCCCGCCATGGCCGCCGAAGCGAGAAGAATCCTGAGCCGCCTCAGTGCGGACACCAACACGCAGTAGAACATGTGCAGGCCGCAGGGCAGGAGCAAGCCGCTCCGCCCGCGGCCAGCGCAACGAAAGCGTTGAATTATCCCACTATATCTGCTATAGTTATTGCTAATCGCCTAAGTTAACGTAAAGAGTTTTTGAGATGGCCAAGAAAAAAGGTAACGTTCGTATTATTACTCTAGAATGCACCGAAGATAAAAAGCATCGCGTGCAAACTATTAAAAACGTCAAAAATACTCCAGACCGCCTAGAACTCATGAAGTATAACGCAAACCTTCGCCGCCACACGCTCCACCGCGAAATCAAGAAGTAAACATAATCCCCGAGACTACTCGGGGATTTTTTGATATTATAATGACTATCCGTCAAGTATTGGAGTGGTCTTGTATGTTTGCAATACCGGGCCCTAACGCGCCCAAACAGACAAGCCGGGTTATCGTCGCCTATGGCACCAGATGGGGACAGATCAGTGTGCCCACCGTTTTGATCGGTCTCCTGACGTGGCTCATATGGTGGGCACGGCTCGCGAGTGACAATCCGGTGCGCGACAAGACATGGATCACCGTCGGCATGGCCGCCTTTACGCTGGGGTGGTGGGGCATGGTAGGGGTGGGGCCGACGCTCCGCTATCGCAAGCTCAAGCGCGAGGGCCATATCCTGGAATTCCGGAACCGCGACATAGCAAAATTCCGGAAAAATTTCTGGAAACTACTAGAAGCACGCCTGGATGCAATCCGCGAAGCAGAGGCAATGCGCCTCAACAACAGCCTCGCCCATCTCCATGGGCTCGTGGCCGGAGGTGATGACGGCGGCCTGCACACTGCACGCGCCTTTATAGAGGCCGAAGAAGCTCGGCTGAGAGCTCTCCAAAGCACCAACAACTGACGTCAGGGCGCGGCTTACAGGAAACCATTCCGGCCGCGCCCGTCATTCAAGAGGAATTACTTTTGCCATCTAAGAAGTCGGCAAGCCACACCCCAACCCGCAGCATCTCTTGCAGCACTGTCATCGTAACGACGCTGTTGCTGGCATATACGTAGAGCCGGTCATCTATAATCTCGTAATCAAACTGGTGAAAATGATGGCCAATTGCGGCAGTTACGTCGGGCTGCAGCACGGCGGCGATTGCCTCGTAGTCATGAGGAAAACCAAACGCCTTGCAATGTTTACTAAACGCTGCATCTTGCGCAAATAAATGAGCAGTGACGTTTTGGAACTGTGGCAGCGCAATAAACAAATTGGCATAGAATGTCTCGTCATGATGGTGCGCGTCTATAAAGATATGTGGCAAGCCGGTCCGGGCAAGATCCAGCTGCAGTATCAGCCACTTATACTGGCTTGGCGCCTTGCCGGGGAAGGTAAGCGTATTTTTGCGATGCACCACAGTAATATCGCGGCCTTGCAACGTACCAACGGTATAGTGATTATCAATGTGAGAGGTCGAAACAGTGACGCCCCGCACAAGCTCATGCTCGTCTTCGCGGGCATCTACCGCCCCAAAATATACTAAATGATACTTAGCTGCGAACTGTTTTATGACGCGTTTTGTAGCAAGGTCCCCTATGAGCGACAGCCTATGGCGCATTGCCATATTTACTCCTTGGCGTCTGCGTTAGCTTTAATAGCTGCCAGGTCAAGTATGCAGCTCAAAAACTCAGCCTGGCTCCAGGCCAATGGCGCAACAGAAGTAAACTTGTAGGTAATTGGGTTGACTTGTTCGGATAGCACGCCGCTGCGCAGCATACAATCGCGAACCCACTGCAGGGTGGCCTCGGCACGATCCACGTTGCCAGTCTGCATATCATACTCCGCCACCCATAAGCTAGTAATGAACCATGGATTGCCCATGCCCGCGGGGTCGGTAGTGTAGTATTGGTCGTTCTCGTAGCGCTGGGCAGCCGTAGGTTGCCCAGGCCTAAAGTGGTAAATCCGCTCAATAGTCTTAAGCGAGTCACTCATGGCCTTCGAATTAACAGAGAACAAACCGAACATATATGCGCCGTAAAAGCTAGAAATATCTACCGTGTCGTCATACACTAGCCCTTTTTTGCCTTCGTTTAAAAAGCCTTTGTAGAAAAATTTGCGCTCTTTGTTATAGAGGATATTTTGCGCGGCGGTGTACATTTCTTCGGCAACCATTTGCCAGCGCACAGCATCCTTCGGCCGGCGTAGCCTTTCGGCCATTTTTATTGCCGAGTTGAGCGCGGCATATACGAGCGCCGTAGTGTACGTGGTGGTAAGAAATTTTTCTTCCCACAAATCATAGCTGGCGTGAGGCAACTTTGTGGCTTCGTCTATGTAACTGGCCATAAAATTGGCGGCGGGCAGGACGAGGGTGTCATAGTATTTCTCGAGTGTTTCTTTGTCTTTAGTATGGGTAATATACTCACCGAGCAAAAAGACGACAATAGCAGTTTCGTCTTCTTGGATTGGCGGAACAATGCGGCCGCTGATGGTATAGGGGTGCCATGTGCTCCCAACGGCGTAATCAGGGCGGAACTTCTGCAGTAAATACCCCTCTGGGTGAATCGCTTTTTGGCAAAACTCAAAGAACTTTTTAGGTTCTTTGCGGTAGCCCAGGCGCACAAGGGGCCAAATAGCGTAGCTGGCATCACGCGGCCAAGAGTATACATACGAATCTTTGCGGTAGTTCAGCATGGTAGTGTCGGTACTCGCAATAACCGCGCCGTTGTGGTCAATTTGAGACATCAGCACCATAAGGCTGTTGCGGAATGGCGCCTGCAGTGGTTTTGCGAACTGTTGAATGGTCTTTTCGGCCGTACTTAAGAATCGGTGCCAGTGGCGAGCGGTGTGCTCCAAAAATGGTTGCACGCCAGCCGACATTACCTTGCGATGGAGCGCAATGGCCTCCCACTGGCTTTTGCCCGCAGCCATCCAGTAATCAAAACGAGTTGATTCATACGGCATGAGTTCAGCCGTAAAACCAAGCACCGAATCGACGCGGCCAAAATCTACGTTATTTTGGTTAAGCTCCCCATCTTCGGCGTCGCGGAAGGTGCCTTCGTGCTCTTTATCGCCAAAAATACCAATAGCATGCGCGGTAAATGGTTTGCCCAGCTGGTCTTTGGCGCCGAACACAAAATTACGGCGGCCCTTAAAGTGCAGAATAGCCGGCTCGTTTGGCAAAAATTGCGCCGTATCACCATTGAGGCTGCTGCTAATCATGAGCATCTGGTGCAAGAACAGTCTAATTTCACGCTTCTCGGCGGAGGCGTTAATAAGGTGAATGTTGCGCACGAATACGTTTTCATCTGAGTCTACGCAGTCGTCAAATTGGAGCGTAATCCCCAGTTTTTTGTTGCGGGCGGTCGTGTGGCCAATTTGGGCGTGCTCGTGGTACTGCATGCGGAATTCCCAATTGCCGTCATCGAGCCAGCTAAACTCTTTGGGCGTCCATACGCCAATGCGATGGCGCATGTTTTGGGCGCGGGCGTGGTTTTCGAACCCAACCCAGGGGTAAAACAGGTCATGCACCATGCCATAAAGGTTAAGGCCCACATGCAGCGTACCGTTACTAAGCAGAATAGGACGAGTCATGGGCCGTTACACCTCCTTCTTGGCCTGTTGGGCCCACGCTAAACGTAATTTTAAGTCTTTAATAGCGTTACAAAAGTACATAAAGGCGTCGTAGGGGGTTTCATAGGGGCTGAAGTAGGCGTGCACGCTGCCATCATTAAAAAATTTAGTACACATGTAGTAGAAGTGATCGGAGGTTTGCAGGCGGCGCCAGTCTTCAATGAGCTTGTGGTCTCCGGTAGCCAAAATATCACGCTCTAAGCGGTACACCTCGTTAATGGCTTCTTGCTGCATTTTATTGCCAACCCAGGCGGTCAAGTCGCGTTCGCTGTCGGCCCAGGTGATGGTTTGGGGCACGTCTACCGTGTCGGCAGGCGGGATGGCTTTAATAGCCTCGCTAATAGTCATGAACTTGTTGCCCTCTTCTGCGTGCAGGAATGTTGGCACGAAGTGATGCATAAAATCGAAGATACCCTCCGCCTCCCACTGGTGCTCACCAAACGTTTCGTAGTCCATAAACAGGTTGATGAGCGGCTGGTCGGCGGGCAGGGCGTTTAGCCAGTGCACGTATTTATCCGCAGTGAGCGGCCATTCCGTCCAGGCGCGATTACTAAACCGAAAGGCAATATCGTCGCTCAATTTGTAGTTCTTCATGAGCAGTTTAATGTTTTCGGTGTACGCTGGTTTGTATACAAAGTTGGGCGAGCGCCAGCCAAGAACTGGGTCCCAGCCTTCCGTTATGATACCCTTATAGCCAGCTTCGTCGGCCCAATAGGCGAGGTCATTGTTATAGCTGAGCTCGGTGTTGCGGAGCACCTTGGGAGTAACGCCAAATAGCTGTTTTACTTTACGTTTGTGGGCATTTACCTGGCGTTCAAACTCATCACGCGAATAAAAGAAGGCGAGGCTGTGGTAGTAGGTTTCGCCCACGATCTCGACCTGGCCAGTGTCGACCAGGTCTTTAAAATCTTGTATGACATCTGGCGCCCACATTTCAAGCTGCTCTAAAATAGTCCCTGTTATAGATAAGCTGACGCGGAAATCTTCGTGCTTGTGCAATAATTCTTTGAGCATTTTATTTGTGGGGCGATATGATTTTTCGGCAACTTTATGAATAATGCGCTCGTTGTTTGCGCGGGATTCGTAGTTGGAGTCGAACCAGTAATTGCTATTGTGACCGGCCTCGAAGATGCTGTACTCCCGCACGCGATACGGTTGGTGAACGTGCAAGTACAAACAGATGGCTCGGCTCATGCGGCAGCTCCTGCAGGAGTGACATGACGGCTATAGAGGGCTTCGAACTTACTTGCCGCGGCATCCCAGGTGAGGTGCGCTACTTCATATTGGGCGCCGGTGGAGAGGGACTCTTGCAGGCTGCCGTGCTCGGCAATGGTGAGAATGGCGTTTGCCAGGCGCTCGGTGTCCCAGAAATCAAACTGCATGGCGCTACGTAGCACCTCGCCAACGCCACATTGTTTGCTTAAGAGCAAGGCATTGCCGTATCCGGCAGCCTCTAACGCGCTCAAACCAAATGGCTCAGAAACAGAAGGCATAACAAACATGTCGCCAATAGCATACGCATCGCGCCACTGCTTGCCGCGCAAAAAGCCGGTAAAGATGACGTTGTGGGCAACGCCGTGCTCGGCAGCAGCCTCTATAAGTTCTTCGCGCATTTCGCCATCGCCAACAATAAGAAAGAGTACTTTGCCGTCTTTTTGCTTCACGCGGCTGGCGGCTTGCAACAGGTGATCAATGCCTTTCTGCAGGCTCAAGCGGCCCAAGCTGACAACCACCTTATACCCGAGCTTTTTCATTTCCTCTAGATAACGGTAGGCATTGTGCGTGTCTAGGGTGCCAAACTCGGCAGGGTCTATGGCGTTGTGCACTACCTCTATTTTGCCGGCAGGGATGCCATAGCGGGCAACAATAAGATTCTTAGTAAATTGGCTGACGGCAATAATTGCATCTGCCATCATGAGAGCGCTGTATTCAATCTGGTGAATAAGCTGGTTGCCGGCATTGTTGCCTGCGCGGTCGAATTCGGTGGCGTGCACATGGGCAATGAGCGGCTTGCCGGTGAGTTGTTTAGCACGAACGCCTGCTTCGAATGTTAGCCAGTCGTGGGCGTGAATTACATCGTAATCCTCACGCTGTACCTGTTGCTCAACAAAATCTACGTAGCGCTGTTGGCGGCCGCGGAGGTCGGTGGGGTAGGCATGTTCGCAGTTGGATGACACACAGCTATAACAAAACCCATCGTACGCGCCAAACATGTTAACGAATTGCTCGCCAGTGTTAGGTAAAGCGTGCAAGAGGCGCATAAAATCGAGCGGCTCTTTGGTTTCGTAGGGCAACACAAAGTCTATCTCGGCGTTGCGACGCGCGAGGTGCTTGCACATTTGATAACAGGCAACCCCCAAGCCACCGCTATTAAACGGAGGAAGCTCCCAACCCAGCATCAAGATTTTCATCTATGCAGACAACCTTGTCCCTTTTGGTTCTTTACACTCAGTATAAGCATAGGCTCCATACTAGGCAACCATGAGTCGCGAATGTTGTGGGTAAAACACGGCTTGGCCAAAGAGGACACAAAAATATTTTACTAGCAACATCAGCCTTTACATCTGTAAGTCTGTTGTGCTTACTACTTTACAATTGGTGTAAAGCACAATATGCTGCAAAGAGACAAAGTAACAAATGAGGGATAGTATGGTCCAAACATTACGCATTGCCCTTGTCGCCGCCTCGCTGGCCGTTGTGGGTGTGGTGGTGGCAGTTAACCCGAGCGCGGCAATCGCCCACGACGGCATAGAACACACCACCGATACCGAAGCGACCAGTCACGAACGCCAAGAGGCCGCCAAACAGCGCATGGCCGGCAAACTAGACGAGGCTCGCAAAAAAGTGTGTCAAAACCGCGTGAGCAACATCAAAAAAATAATGAGTAATGCCGGAGAGGCTGCGCAGCGCCAGCAAGCAGTCTTTGGCAAGATTGCCGAACGTGTTCAGCAGTTCTACGCAACCAAGAAGCTTAATGTCGCCAATTACACACAGCTCGTAGATGCCGTAAATACTAAAAAAGAGGCGGTTACCGCTGCACTCGCAGCCGTCCGCGCCTTGCCGCAATTTGACTGCAGCGCCGACAACCCGGTTGGCGCGGTTGACCAGTATAAAGTCAAGCTTCAGGGGGTGCGCAATGCACTTAAGGATTACCGTAGCGCCGTGCACGCACTACTTGTCGCCGTTAAAACCGCCGCAAAAGCAGCAGAGGGGACACAATAATGCGTAAAGCAAAAGGATTTGCCGTAATAGAGTTAGTACTCGTACTGGTAATAGTGGGGATCGTAGCCTTCGTAGCGTACCGCATTATTCAGGCTAACGGCGACGTAGACACAGCCCAAAACCAAGCGCCAAGCAGTACTGCTGACCCGCAGACGCCCTCGGTACCCGCCGTCAATAATACCGATGACCTTGGCAAGCTAGAGAACCAGCTTAATGAGCAAAAAATAGACGACGACACCGCAACGCAGCTTGATTCGCAAAGTTCGTTCTAGTAGCCGCAACAAAAAATAAATAAATGGCCGCCTCGCTGTGGCCATTTTTACGCGGAAGAGCAACAGTTTTACCGGCTGCTCTTCCGCTCAGACGGACTACACCTCGCCTTATATCAAAAGCGCGGCCCGATAGGGCCAATCATGCGCTTCTGCTTCAGCGACTGGGCGCATACTTCCGTCGGCAGCAAGGGCCTCGATCCAAGCATGGTGATAGAGGGGATTGAACTTAGCCCCAATGCAGAACCTGGGCATAGAACCCCGCAAAGCACCCACCAGTGCGCTGCCAATCGCCACCTCCAAGCATGCCACTCGCCCTGGGTATAGGCTGCCTACCCATTCAACTGCGGCAACGAACCGCAACGCACGATCCATCGACGGCACCCTACTTACTCGCCGGCGCGCAAGACTCAAGACTCGCTCGGCATACACAAGCCTGGTCCTTGCAAGCACCATAGCGGCGGGAAAGACGCCAACGGCAACGCACTTATCCAGCAGCCTGGGTGGAGGTACATTGCGCGATGCAAGCATGCGTACGGTCATGACCGCTCCTTAACTAGTAGCTTTTCCTTCACCAACTCTTGAATAGGTGTTGCAAAATCAGCTTCGAGCTGTCCCGCGCTCAGCCCAAATCGGGCCGCAAGCTCAGCCAAAGCCTCACTCACTGTTTTGCCGTCGTTTAACAGCCTCCATAGTTTTGCAGCAGTCGGCTCAAGGTGCGTCCACGTATTGGCCCATACCTGCAGAACCACAGCCTGGCCATCATCGCTGTAAGCCGTTCGCGTATACGGCGACGGGACAAGCGAGTCTACATTTCGTTCCACCATGTTGCCTTTCTCAAATCGAGGTGACGGAGCCAGAGCGCTATTGCAACCACCCAGCCTATTGCAGCCAAGGGCGCAGGAACGCCGAGGGCAGCCTTTCTGATTTCCTGCAAAACAATATCTCTGTGCATTATGCCCCGTTGCACCAATGGTGAGTCTTTCAACAATGTGGTTATTGCGACCTCATTCCGTCTGATTCCTTGGAGCACCATACCCGAGAAGTCGCCCTTAGTAGGGCGTCGCGTGAGCACCGGCGGAAGGATGTCGCCAAATGCCACCTCAAGGAGCGGTTTAAACAGTGCGCTTGTGGCACGTTCATATGTAGGAATGGCGATAGCACTGCGTATGACGGCCGTATCGGCGTACGGCATATGCTCCGTCAGACCATAGCTCAGCGCAAGAGCATTAGCTGTTCTGTGCGTGGAGGTTGCGCTATGGATAGATAGTGTGGTGTGCAAGTCGCCAGGTCTAACGTTATCCCGTGACAAACGCGCCAACATCTCCAAAGAAGCACCAACCACCTCTCGTGTATCCATAGTCAGCCATGTAAGGCCCGGGGTGAGCCGGCACCACATCATGGAGTTCCATGGGGCATGAGCCATACCCACGCTATATGCTGGATCCCTTGTCAGCCTCGCGAGATCCGACAATGCCTCGGCGTACGATGTGCCGGCCAACGTCCGCACGGCCTTGATCATGCGCCAAGGTGATGTCGTTAACCGGCGCGCTTCCACACTCGCTTCGTGCAGCGCCCTCACCTTATGACCGTCGATATACAAATCGGCGATTCGGGTTATAGGCGCGTGTAGCACGCTGTCGCCAGCAATCCCGTTTAGATAGATCGACGGGCCGTCGCCAACCGTCTCAAGTCTCACCCTGTTAAAGCCGGTCATCGGTGCATCAAGGCTGGGCAAATCGGTCCATGGCCGTTCATCGGCAAGATCGCCGTAGCGAAGCGTGTGCTCGCCGCCCTTGACTACAATATGGTGTAGTCTGGGGATTCCCTTGGCCACATTTTGTGCGTACCTCAAATCATCGCCCTTAATCCAATCGTCATAATAGGTCACTCCCACCACATTTGTATGCCGCGCCGCAAGTAAAGCCAGCGCGGTCGAATCGAGCCCACCAGAAAAGTCAGCGGCAATAACTGACTGAGTGGCAAGACGCGATGCTAAAGAGTGGAGAAGTGCAGTCCGAAAAGCTGGAGCTCCTGCTACAAGACTAGGTGAAGACGAAGGGATGTACCATGCGCCTACTGACACGCCAGCGGCAGTCAGCTCAAGCGCAAAGCCAGGAGGTACCGACCTGACCCCTTCAAATGGTGTCGCGCCAGCAAACCGGGCAATACCGTAGACCGTAAAATCGAGCGTCAGGCGTTCGTACGAAATACTTGCTCCCCTGAGCGCAGCAAGCGGCGTTGCGGCGGTCGACCACCAGCAATCACCACGTTCGTCAGTGATGAAGTACACGCAGATGTCGCCCGAAAGACTACCGATGACCCTCCGAACTGTGGGTTGGTCAACAATGGTCAGGTATGAGCCCGGCCAACTTGCAACAGGCTGGACGTCGCCATTATGGGCACGACGTACCGAATCGCTGAGTTCCTCGTCTGTCGCAAAGCACTCTCCCACGACCAGCACGCTCGTCTGCTCGTAGCAAAATTGCCGGACAGCCCAAGGCGTATCCTTGCGTTGCCAAACGTCAGCGACTCCCTCGAGTGGGATAGAGTGGGCCGGCTCGGCACTGCGCATGTACGATTCGTTTAACGACTCGTACCCTACAACGTACTGCAAGTAATGTGCTCCCCTCGGTGAGGTGCCGGGACGGGCTTGTTGGCCCGCCCCGGCGTTGTTGTGCGGCTCGACGCCTTCAGATCAGGCGTCGCCGAGGATCACTCGTAGTACTCGGTGCCGTCGGCATTGTTGTTGCCCGCGGTACCCCGCGTCAGGTCGAGGGCATTGCCCAGCGACGTCACCTTCGGCGGCTCGTACTTCTCGATTTCCTTCATTGGTGTTTGCACACCCCTTCAGGGTAACTCGTGCTAAGCACGAGAACGGAAATGTACCGTGAAGCCCTTTTGCAGCCTCACGAAGGATAATTTTAGCCAAAAAAATATACACATGCAATGAACATGTTTAAGCTTATTAGCTATTTCACCTCTGGAAAATAAAAGGTAATAAAATTAACAACCACCGCGCCGCCAAGAAACAAGTAGTACATTCGTCATACCCAACCGAGCCGCTTTTAGGAGGACTACGACTACAGAACACGCCCTTCCAGCTCTGTTTTTATATGGTATACTAGTGCGGACGTAGGGGAGTAGCTCAGCTGGCAGAGCAGCGGTCTCCAAAACCGCAGGTCGCAGGTTCGATCCCTGTCTCCCCTGCCATGAAATTATCGTTTCGTTAAGTCGCGTCATCTGGCGCGACTTTGCATTTTGATATGATACAAGCATGATTTTACCTAAAAGTTACGCTGATGTTGATGTGGTACGAGAAATTACTCATAAGCTATACCCCGATGCTCAAAACATCACTATCATCGACCACAATGCTGACAATATTGTGGCTCTCGTGGACAAAAACTATGCGGTGCGATTTCCCCGCGGTGAAGCTGCATATCTACGCGGTCTTCATGAAAAGTACATTTTGAGACGACTAGAAAGCGTGGAGACCATTACAATTCCCCACATCGTAGACGAGTACGCCGATCCACCCTATGTGATTACGAGTTATGTGCCCGGGCGTCACATAAGCCCTGCTGCAATCCGAGCGCTATCGGAGAATCACCAGGAGGTCTTTAGCAAGAAGGTGGTTCGGTTTGCTTACACGATGCATTCATCTTTTTCATTAGACGAAGAGCTGCCGTTACGCAAAGAACTTCGATTGGATGAGCCGGATATAGAAGAGCCATGGGCGCCCTATTTTAAGCGAGTTATACAGGGTGGCCATCTGCCCAGTCCCGTACAAGATGAAATTGCCAAAAGATGCTACGACGAGTGGGTTGAACTATGCGATGTTACTCCAACGGTAGTGGTGCATGACGATTTGCATACTGAGAACCTGATGTTCGATGTGGACAGCGACCTCATAGGTGTAATTGATTTCGGTGATGTCAAGGCCGGAACGCCGGAGCAGGAGCTGCGACAGCTTTACCGCATTAGCGAAGAAGTCATGCTAGTTGGAATACGGGAGTATGAGCGTCTATCGGGTCGCCGGCTGAACGTGGAAGCCGTGAAAATCTGGGCCATAATGAAAGAGCTGGCCGATTACTCTAACAAATTAAATGACGGGGACACTGTTCATCATTCATTCAAGAGAACTAGTCGTAATCTGAATGTGTGGTTTCCCGAAGGCGAATGGGGTAAGGGCTATGAGATGTCTGAGGTCGAGGGTTATCAATAAATATCCTCAAGGCCAATCGTCACTAAGCAACTCTCGAATCTCCTGAACGTCGACTTTCTCTAGCTCATCAAAAGTTATCTTAAGGAACTGAAACCCCTGCCAGGAAATTATGAGAAGCCTTCGGAGGCTTTAGGCCTATGGTCAGGACTTTAATAAACGCTCGACTTCAACAATTGTTCTAACCGTCATCATCATGCACGGTATTAATATGACACCCAACAGTAGCAGTGTCCCAAGCCTCGTTTCTTTCAGTTGTTTCACTTCGGCTGGGTTGTCTGTGTTAACCAAGATGGGCACTTCGCCGTCAATGACATATTGCTTATCTCTTGCAATAGTCCCTGCGCGTCGTGCATATTCCTGGCCATTAAAAAAGTAGGTATAAATAGGCGTATATAAAGTTGGATTGCTGCTATGCTCTTCATTGGCCACAACCCTTGCCTTAACTTCAACCCAACCCTGGTTACTGAAGTAAAGCCCTCGTATTATCATAACTGAGAAAGCAAGCATTATGAGTATTATGATCAGTCGAGCCGCTAGAGCCAGGGCCACGCTTGGCTGGGACTTAAGCGGCCTAGTTAGAAGCTCTTGGAGCATTGGTATATGGAGTGGCATTGATTTAATTTATAGCATATTTCGATTCTAGGCCACGTCAAGAAGCTCGCGGATTTGACATGTGCTCACTCCAGTAGAGTCGTCATTTGCAAAAGTTCGATCCTCCAACTGCCACCCCTGCCATAAAATTACAATCCCATCAATTTGATCTTCAGACGCGATCTTTCATTTCCATCCCTTACCCACTTAAATATTGATTTGCTATGATGAGTCTCATGGATAAGGCATACATTGATAAGCTCGCGTACATCCTCATTAAAGACCGAAAAGTGCTTACTACTTTAAGTAAGGGTAAAGATACTTGGTATATCCCGGGCGGTAAGCGCGAAGGCAGCGAAACTGATCATGAAGCTCTGATTCGCGAGATTAAAGAAGAATTAACCGTAAGGCTAACCCCTCATACCATCCGCCACTATGGAACATTTGAAGCTCAAGCTCACGGAAAACCTGAAGGTACAGTTGTGAGGATGACTTGTTACGAAGCAGATTACCAAGGTGAGTTAACCCCAAGCTCCGAAATCGAAGAATTTGCCTTTGTGAGCTACGAGTGGAAGGAAAAAAGTTCGCCAGTCGATGGGCTTATATTTGATGATTTGAAGGCTAGAGGCCTCATTGGCTAACCGCTACCGGGTAAGTAGGGCGAAACGTTTTTTTCGCATAAGCCTAGCCCTGAAAACAAATTGGTTATGGTATTCTAAGCACGGTGAATACCGACAAAACCATCGGCTTGGAATCAGCCCATAAACAAATAGATCGAATCGTCTATTTGTCTTCATTAGTGTCCGACAGTCGACACATTGACGCCTATTTAGACCCCTTGCGTCGTATCACGGCAGTGGGGTCTTCCGACGAAACTACATTACTCGATCCAAAGGTGGCACTTACGCTAAATCGTATAGAAAGCGAGCTTACAGAGTACTTAGTAAAGACAGAACCCCTGCGCTCGTTTACGCCCGAGTCATTGCAACAGCGTGTCTATGAACGTTTCGAGGCCCCAAAGCTTATACGCAGTTTGCGCTGGCAGACTACTGGGATTATCGCCCTTACACTAGTGGTAGTGGGTTTCGTGGTGAACTTGCCATTCAGTACAATTTCGGTGCGTCTTGACGTCGGACTGGTACTCGGCATAGCTGTTTGCTATTTGGGGGGTCTATTTCTATTCTTGTCCGCGCTCAAGCATTTTTCAGCCGAGGCCGCTCGGGCTTACCTATGGTTTTCGCTGGGCTTTGCAATTGGCAGCGTGTCTTTGTTAATTAATGCCATACTTACACTTATATATGAAGCACATACACCATGGGATAAACTTTGGCTGCTCAACTTTGGCGTATACGCACAGTACATTGCTTTATACACCGGCAGTGCTAAGCTAGCAAATCTACAAGGTGTAAAAAGTAGGTTGACGAATGGTTGGGTCGTGGGGCTCATCTCATTAACAACGGGCGCGCTACTCCTCATGCCGCCAGTTGGCCGAGAGGTAGAGGCGGTAAGCGGTCTTGTTCTACCGCTTGTAGGCATGGCCCTGATACTTACTATTGCGGCGGCTGAGCTTATACGTAAGATATGGAAGACCTCTACGCCACTTTATAAAGCACCGAACAAGGCGTTGTGGTTCACCTTTACGGCTGCAGCTTTAGGATGGTTCGTGTACGGCGTATCACAGTTTTTGCCAAGGGCGCTCGCAAAGCCAATGGGGGAGCTCAAGATTTCGAGCCTATTTTTTATTGTCGCTACTATTTTATTGGTGTGGTCCGCATACAGGTTCAATAAACTGAGCCGCTATTAACAGATACCGCTACGTCTACCCCCTCTAAAAGAAAGGTCGATTCCCATATCCGCTACACAGGGGAAACATATTTTTTTGGAAGATTCGCACCTTCTCTGCTAAAATCCTGAGCACGGACGCATCCGCGCCCGCTAGCAAGTCTGTCCCAATGCACTCGGCCACCTGGCCGAGTGTGATACAAGGAGGGCTCATGTTTAACAGTATGTACCGGCGAGTTGCAACGGCTCTCGTTGCAACTGCGGTGGCGGCTGCGACCGCTGTCGGCATCCCGGCGGCAGCCTACGCAGCATCCGTGCCGACGTTGCTGGGCAGCAACCAGGCAAGTTCGGCGGGGTCGGTCACGCTGCCCCTGTCTTCGGCCGCAAACGGCAACGTCGTCCTGGTCTGGGAGAGCAAGGAGGGGCAAAGCGCCACGCCCGTCCAGCCGACGCTCAGCTTCAACAGCGGCAGCTGCACCACCGGATCAGACACACGACACGTGTTCGACGATTCGGGTGCAACCCGGGCGCAGCTGGGCGTCTTCGTCCTGAGCAGCTGCTCGAGTGCCAACGGGTTCGTGCTCACGTTCAGCGGCCAGACCCAGACGCACATCGGCGTCATCGCGCTCCAGGTGGGTACGAACGACACCGTGAGCACGCCGCAGTACGGCGGCAGCGCGAACAACGTCACCGACGGCATCGCCGCGACCCTTCCCGATTACACCTCCAGTGACGTGGCGGTGACCGTCGGGGCGCACGAGGCCAACGAAACCACTGTCACATCGGCTTTCTACGACGTCGTACAGGGTGGAGTCCACACGAGCCAAGAAGTCGACAGCCACGGTCTGGACAGCGTCTACGGCCCCGGCAACGGTTCGATCGCCGTGGGGTACCAGACGTTCGCAGACGCACCGGTCAACGCCAGCGTGCAGGACGCGTTCTCGTCCGGCGCGCACTGGACAACTGCCGCGCCAGGCGGTGTCGCCGCCTTCGTCGTGAGCTGACTTCTAGCGGTCCAGGGCGCTGCACCAACGCAGCGTCCTGGAACGTATAAAATGCATATGGTTTTAAGGCACATTATCGTTTATGCTTGATACAATGATCGCAGTTTCGTCATATATATGAGTAGACTTCCTATACCTGGTAACGATGATGGCACATGGGGTGATATCCTCAATGATTATTTAAAAGTTGAACACAACGACGACGGCACGCTCAAACGGCGGTCACAAATAGAGGGCGCCGAGCAAGCCGGCAACAAAGGTCAAGCCAGTGGGTATGCCTCGCTAGACGCCACAACCAAAGTGCCAGTAACCCAGCTGGGTAGCGGCACCGCTGACAACACTACTTTCTTGCGAGGTGACCGCACATGGGCGACGCCAACGAGCAGCGCCGATGGGAAGGCAGCCACATTTACTGTTGCTGCCAACGACTCGCCCTCATCAGCAAAGACAACCGCCAGCTATCTTTGTACGGGCACCAACGACCACACTGTTCTCCAAGCAGCTCATGACGCCCTGCCATCGAATGGCGGGGACATTTATATAGAGAGCGGGGTATATGTTTTTGGCGGCACGCTTAACATCACTAAAAGTAATACTCGTTTCATTTTTGCCGGGGGTGCGACATTCCGCTGGACCTCAGTTACCGGGACTACGCCCATTATCCAGGTCAAAGCTTCAAAAGTAGACCTTATTAACCCCCGCTGCCAAGGGTCGGGCGCGAAAGGCAATGGTATTGGTATTCTCCTGGTAACCGACACAACAGGCTCCCACGATGTATATATTGAAAGCCCAGAAATGCTCAACCTCGACACCGGCATTGAATACGGTATTGTAGGCAGCGACTCTACTGGCGACTGCGCCACCTTTAGCGGCACTATCCACGATTGCAAAACCGGCATCAAAAATAAAGGGTTCACCAACCGGGCT
>DATIBT010000008.1:0-8010 GCA_035457345.1 Saccharimonadales bacterium (SeqCode)
GTAGTACTTGCAGCGCCCGCCAACCGCACCCTCAAACGTCAATTGACCGTTTGGTTCCGCACACAAATTCACCCGCTTAGTTTGCTTACCTTTACTTTCCGTACGGATATTGGGGGTGGCATTATTTTGCAGGCGGGATCACATATGTACGATTACTCATTTCGTGCCGTCATTTTAGATAACAAGCAGCGCCTTATGGAGTTTGCGGCCAGTGTTTGAGAATAGCGAGTTCCAACAACTAGTAAAAGCTGGCAACCCGACCGGCGAGGTAGTGGGCACTGACCGCTTTTTAGTGAGTGTAAAGGGTCTCGATGGCGTGGCAATGAACGCGCTCGTACTGTTCGAAACAGGAGAACGCGGGATCGTCAGCCAAGTGGGTGAAGAGATTGTGCTTATCATGAATTTGGAGTCAGAGAGCGCACCGCTAGGCAGCCTCGTGGTGCTCTTCGACAATGTGTTCACCACCCCTGTGGGCGAAAATTTTATTGGCCGCGTCATCAATCCGCTTGGCGAACCGCTGGACGATAAAGGCACAGTCGCAACCGGCCAGCGCCGCGCAGTATTTGGGCAAGCGCCCGGCATAATGGAGCGTCAGCTCCTGTCGGACCGCCTACCAACCGGAGTAACCGTGGTAGATATGCTCTTTCCTGTTGTGCTTGGCCAGCGTATTGCCGTGCTTGGTGATACAAAGGCCGGCAAGACCGCCTTCTTAATGCAGCTTGGTATCAACCAGACCAACACCGACCGTGTGGTTGTGTACGTCATGATTGGCAAGCGGCGGGTAGAGATCGACCGTTTGCTCAGCGCACTCACAGAAAGCGGCGCTATACAAAATAGCGTCGTTATTGTGGCTAATATTTTTGACTCGCTTGCCCAATCATATCTGGCGCCGTACATTGGATGCGCTATCGCAGAGCATTTTTGGCACCAAGGCCGCGATGCCGTCATAATTTATGACGACCTCTCTGCCCACGCCAAAGTGTACCGCGAGGTCAGCCTGCTTTCGGGCGGCAGCCCCGGCCGCGACAGCTACCCCGGCGACATGTTCTTCGCCCATTCCAGCTTGCTTGAACGCGCCGGCCGCCTGGCAAGCAATGGCAAAACACTCACTGCCCTGCCCGTTGTGATCACCCCTGGCGATGACATTACCGCCTTCCTGCCCACCAGCATTATGTCGATCACCGACGGCCAGATTATTTTTGACCTCAAAAACTTCCGCCAGAACATTCGCCCGGCGGTAAATGCGGGCCTTAGCGTTTCACGCGTGGGCGGCCGCTGCCAGACGCAGCGTCAAAAACAGCTATCGGGCGCGTTGTTCAAGAAGTTAGCCGAGTATCGCCAAGCTTCAGAGTTTGCCCACTTTGGTTCGGATCTCGCTCCCGAAACAAAGCAAGCGCTACTGCTTGGCGAACTTATTATTGACGCTATGCGTCAAACGCCCGCAGAACTCTTCAGTATCGCCGAACAAGAGTTGGTACTCGAAACAGTACTCGCCAGCGCGGGCCAAAAACGCCTCAACGTTGGCCTGCTCAAAATGAAGGCAAAGGAAATGGCGCCTACTATCGCCACAGAAGACGCCATAGATCCAGCCGTACAGCAACTGCTAACCGCGAGTATCATGGAGATTCAAGCATGAGCCGGGCGGTCATTCTTAAAACCGAACTGGGCCAAATCCATACTATTGGGGAGCTCACCCAGGCTTTTGAGGGCATCGCGAGCATTCATATTGCCAAGCTGCGCGACCGTGTTATTGCCAGTAAAAGCTTTTTCTCGGAACTGTGGCCGGTGTATCGCAGCCTCCGTATCGATCCTAAGGAACGGCTTGCTCGTGAGGGCCGTACCAAAAAGGGCCGTAACGTTTTTGTGAGCGTCACAAGCGAAGGCAAACTCGGCAACGAAGTCGCCGAAGCCATTACTGACACGCTCATAAGCAACCTCGGCGATTCCAAAAATACCGAAGTCATAGCCGTTGGGACGCGCGGCAGGCAACTGCTCACCCAACGCGGCCTGCCGCCGGTCAACACCTTCACCTTCCCAGTGAGCGACGTCACGATCAATATTGGCGATATAATCCGAGAGCTCTACAAATATGACCAAATCTCCGTTTTTTACCAAACGTATGAATCGCTTCGCACACAAAAAATCGTACGCATAGATCTCGTCTCGGCCGTACGCAACCTCGGTGAAAGCGTAGGCGAAGAAGGTGAGACAATTAGTAGCGCCGATTATATTTTCGAGCCGAACATTAATGAAATCGCCGACTACATGGAGTCAGTCATGATGGGTGTGGCATTTCTACAGATCATTATGGAGTCAAAGCTAGCCGGTTACGCCACTCGCTTTAACGCTATGAGCCGGGCTAAAAAACGTGCAAGCGATCTAGAAGGTGAGTTCAAACGTGACTATTATCGCACCAAACGCGCCGAAAGTGACGAACGATTAAAAGAAGTTCTTAAAGCCGCCTTAGTGAAGGGGATGAACCTATGAGCACTGTTGTTGGGCGAGTCAAATCTATTAGAGGCCTTATTTGCGAGGTGCAAATAATTGGCGACCGGCCAGCCCCCAAAGAATTACTGTTGCTCGAAGAAAATAATGGCGTACTGCTTGAAGTCGCGACCTACAAAGACCCCTACACCGCCCGCTGCATAAACCTAAGTGGCAGCACGCAAGTAAAACGCGGCGCTGGAGTGATTGCCGCAAAAAGCACGCTCACTATACCAGAGACATCGGCCGTGCTTGGACGCATCCTTAATGCTTTTGGCCAGCCTATCGATGGCGGTGAGCCCTTGCCCGCTGCTGTCAGGCGTAGTATTTACAAAACAGGGAGCAGCAGCAAGGTGCTGGGCGCGAAACCGGAGCTGCTAGAGACGGGCATTAAAGCAATCGACTTCTTTACGCCGTTCGTAAAAGGACGCAAGATTGGCATTATTGGTGGCGCCGGCGTGGGCAAAACAGTGCTGACCATGGAGCTTATCCACAATATTGCCCAAGACGAAAACAAGCTGGCCATGTTCGTGGGCATTGGCGAGCGCGTACGCGAAGGGCATGAATTGTACAAAACCCTCCAAGAACGCGGTATCCTCAAAAAAACTGTAATGGTAATGGGTCAGATGCAAGAGACCAGTGCCATGCGCGCCCTAGTCGGCCAAAGCGCGGCGACTATTGCCGAGTACCTGCGAGATTCAGAGAAAAAAGACGTGCTGGTGTTCATAGACAACATCTACCGGTATGTTCAAGCCGCCAACGAGCTCGCGACTACGCTCGGCACCATGCCGAGCGAAGGCGGCTACCAAGCGACGCTGTTCAGCGATCTGCGCCGTTTGCAAGACCGCCTTACTTCTAATGAGAATGCGTCTATTACCTCTGTGCAAGCCATCTACATTCCCGCCGACGATTTAAGCGACCCGGCAGTACAAGAAATATCACAGCAGTTGGACAGTACTATTGTGCTCTCCCGCGCCGTTGCTGAAAGCGGCATTCGCCCAGCGGTCGACTTAGTGCGCACGGTTTCATCACTGCTTTCACCAGAAATTGTCGGCGATCGTCATTACGTACTTGCCACGCAGGTACAAGAAATCATGCAAAAGTACGAAAGCCTCAAAAACATTATCGCCATTATTGGCCAGAGCGAGCTGAGCCTAGAAGAGCGCCGCGACTACGAACGTGCCCAAAAAATTGTTAAGTACTTTTCGCAGTCATTCTTTGTAACTGAAGAACTATCTGGCACCAAGGGTGAATATTTTACCCGCGACGAAACACTGGCCGGCATTGAAGAGATTCTGATATGAAATTAAAAGGCGAGCCCCGGCTACACGTAAAAGTAATCTCGCCAACACAAACTTACTATGATGGCGTAGCGCTGTCTGTTACTGCCGTCAACAAGGTCGGGCCGTTTGATATTCTGGCAGACCATGCCAACTTTTTCTCGCTGCTTACCGAGGGCGACATTGTGGTGAATACTGGCGCCAGCGAATTGCGCTTCCCCACCACGCACGGCATTGTGCGCGCAAGCAACAATGCCATTACGCTTTTTATTTACCTGCCTGACGAAACCTAGTTTTCCACAGCTCTATTGTAATGATTACACGATTAATTGTCTTCTTAGCATAAGCGTTGTAAAATGAATCCGGAGACCTTACTCGGTTTGAGAGACTGAGCGTTAAATATAAACACAGCGGTGGATGGACAATAATCTAACGGATATTCATGTGCCCAATGAATCCGATAGCAGAGGTGTGCAGCCTAGTGCTACTATTGGATACGGGGATGCCATACCGGCTCAGGCCGCCACTGTTAGCGCGCCGCAAAGCCAGCCCATTGCAACCCCTCCGGCCAGTCCGGACAACCCTCGGCCCACGCCAAAATCCCCATTAAGCAAAAAACTCCTAATAAAGTACGGCGGCACTGCCCTGCTTATTCTGTTGATTATCGTTGGCATTATTGTAGTCGCCATAAATCTGGCGAGCCGCAAACCCAATGACGCATCAACCGCAAGCCGCTTCAACACCGTGACGCTTCCGCTCGATGAATTTGCAACCACAACCGACAGCGGCTTGAACCTGCTCGGCACACGCAGTCTTGTTATCAACGGGCCACTCCTGGCAAACGCGAGCTTTAGCATCTCACCCTCGGCACAACCCAGCAACGCCAACCGCGGCCAGATTTACTACGATCAAACCGATAATCAACTCGCCTACTACAACGGAACAAAATTTGTTAAGCTCAACGACTCTGGCGTGCAAAATATCAACGGTCTCAGCGGGGCTGTTGCGCTAGGGGGCGGTCTAACGGTTACTAATAATCAGATTACTAACAGCGGCGTCTTGTCCCTGCAAGGACAAACCGGCAACGTCACGCTTACGGCTGGCGACGGCATAGTTATTGACGGCACAACTATTAGCGCGACTGGTGGCGGTGTAACCTCTATAAACGGTCAAGATGGTGCAATCGTACTAGGCTCGGGCCTGAGCATTAGCGGCGACACGCTCCGCAACTCTGGCATTATCAGCGCAGCGGCCGGCTCTGGCATAACCGTCATCAACGATGGCAATGGCAATATTACGATTTCCAACAGCGGCGCCGGCAGCGGCACCGTTAACAGCCCTGGCGGTACCAACGGCCGCATTGCTAAATTTACCGGCGTGCAAAGCATTGCCGATTCACTTCTTTCTGAAACCGGTACTACCGTTACGGTAAATGGTGACCTCTCCGTCACTGGCAGTTTGGCGTTGGGCACGGCGCTTTCTGTCGGCAACGGTGGTACCGGGTCCACCGCACTCGCCAACAACGGCGTTGTGGTTGGGCAAGGATCTGGCGCACTCACGGCAGTAACGGCCGGTGGCGCAGGACTTTGTTTAATGAGCACTGCGGGCGCACCGGCATTCCAAGCCTGTCCTGGCGGCGGTGGCGGTGTCACAAGTTTGAACGGGTTAACCGGCGCGTTAAGCATTGCCAATGCTTCTGCTGCCGGTAGCACCATTACCATAAACGACGCAAGCACAGCACAGAAAGGTATCGCGCAGTTCAACAGCACGAACTTTACGGCAGCCAGCGGCACAGTAAACACCATACAGAACATAAACACTACCGCAACGCCGACGTTTAACGGTGTAAATACGAATAACATCACTCCAAGCGGTGCGCTTACCGTGGGTGCAACCGGCCAACAATTCACCTTGCAAGGAAACGCCAGCAGCGTCATAAATGCAACAAGCGGCATTAACAGCACCACACTTGCCTTCCAAAGCCCAACGGCGACCGTGACATACCGGTTCGCAACTGCCGCCGCTGGCACATACGATGTCTGTACTATGGTTGGCAACTGTGCCGGCGTGGGCGGCGGCGTAACCACGGCTGGCGGTACCTCTGGAACATTACCAGTCTTTACAGGCACGCAAGCAATAGGCGACTCACTTGTCAGCCAATCCGGCGGCACGGTAACAGTTAATGGCAACTTGAATCTTACGGCAGGCAACCAGTATCGGGTGAACGGTACACAAATATCGTCGGCTAACTTAAGCAACGATGCTAACCTCGCCAAACTCAATGGCACGCAAACGTTTACTGGCGCAACAAACACGTTCCAGAACACCTCTGATTCGGCACTGGCGTTCAGCATTCAGAATGCCAGTAGCAACCGGATTTTTAGTATCAACACCACAAGCGGCACGGCTATTCTGGGCCAAGGGAGCACACTCGGCGGCCAGCTAGTATTTAGCAATGCCACCAATAATAACACCGTCACAATTATCTCAGCTGCGCCAGCCGCTAGCCGCACCTATACGCTGCCAGATGTGGGCGGCAATGCAAGCTTTTGTTTGAGTACGGGCAACTGTGCGGGCGCAGGAGTGACGCTACAGGCCGCATACAACAACTCCACAACGCCAGAAATTACTGTCGATGCCACCCGGGGCGCGCTGACCATTCGCGACGCCGCAACGCCAATTGGCGCGAATTTGCTCGAGGTGCAAGATAACGCCGGGGGTACCACCTACTTTGCCGTCACCGCAAGTGGCACTAACACGACCGGGACAAGCACCGCAAGCGGCAACCTAAATACGACCGGCGGCGGCCTGCAGACCAACAGCACCACACGCGTAGACAACTCGGGCAACCTGACCAACATTGGCAACATAACCGGTACGGGCGCAATCACCATCGCTAGCAGTGGCGCCGGTAACGACATTATTGTAAATGGCGCCGATGAGTTCATCGTACAGGATGCCATGGTTGCCAACAGCCAAGCCACGTTCAACGCCGACGTTGACCTGACGCTTGCTGACACCGAAAACGTAAACATTACCAACACCGTGACCGGGACCAACGCGGTTAACCTGGTCAGCGCCGTGCTTACCAACAACACGTCGAGTGGCACGCAGAATGTTGCCTTCTTGCAAAATGCGGCTGGAAGCGGCACAACCGACGGCTTATTGGTGCTCGACAACGCCGACACTGATACCGCGGTAACAAATGGGATTCAGATTACCTCGGCCGCTGGCGGCGTCACTACGGCTATTGATGTCTCGGACCCTGACATCGTCACTGCATTATTATTTGGCGCGAACGACATAACGGGCGCCAACTTCAGCGTGACCGGCGGCACGGGTTCGTTCACTAGTGCCGGAAACGGCACTATTCAGGGCGGTACCATAACAGTTGGCACCACGAGCCAAGCCGGCTCGTTGGTAATGAGCGACGGCAGTAGCAACACCGTCACCCTACAGGTCGGCTCATTTGTCGGCGACGCGGTGTATACCATACCAAATGTGGGCGCCGCCGCTACTTTCTGCATGAGCACTGGTAACTGCGGTGGTGCCGGTGTCACGCTGCAAACGGCTTATAACAACTCGACCAACCCAGAGATCGTACTCGATGCTACGCGCGGTGCGCTGACGCTTCGTGACAATGCGACTCCGATTGGCGCCAACTTATTCGAGGTACAAAGCAACAGCGGCGCCACCACCTACTTAGCAGTAACAGCAAGCGGTATGAGCGTGACCGGTGGTGCGACGACCACGGGCAACATCAACAGTAGTGGTGGCGCGTTACAAACGAACGGTACTAGTCGCGTCGATAACACTGGCAACTTGGTAAACATTGGCAATATTACAGGTACGGGTGCGGTCACCATTGCCTCCAGCGGCGCAGGGAATGACGTGACAATAAATGGTGCCGACGAGTTTATTATTCAGGATGCCATGGTTGCCAACGGTCAGTCTACCTTTAACACCGATGTTGACTTTACGCTCGCCGACACCGAAAACGTAGCCATAACAAACACCGTTACTGGTACTAACGCGGTTAACCTAATCGGCGCTGTACTCACAAACAATACGTCAAGCGGCACACAGCAAGTCGCTTTGCTGCAAAACGCAGCAGGCAGTGGCACTACTGAGGGGTTACTCATCTTAGATAACGCCGATACCGACACGGCGGTAGCAAACGGCATTCAAATTACGTCGGCAGCTGGCGGGGTGACCACAGCCATTGATGTTTCAGACCCGGATATCG
>DATIBT010000009.1:0-39482 GCA_035457345.1 Saccharimonadales bacterium (SeqCode)
GCCAGTTTTATGCGCGCTCTGCGGGCAACGAATAAGTTGTGGTCCGATGCGACGTACCGTAACGGCACTACGACAATCGACGTGCAGCCGACCGAAGCAGGAAAGGCTGATTACCGCGGGCTCATGGACAAGGTGGCCGAACTCTTCGCTGCCAGTCCATCCGACAAGTGAGTGCCAGGTGCGGCCGATGCGCCCAAAGAGGCCACGGCCGCACAACGGCAACATTCACACGCTGCTATAATCAACTCAGACGTCTCACAAAGGAGAGAGTAGTGACTGGCTCCGCTAAAGAATCGCGCACTGTCATCACGCTATGCCTGGTTGGGTTTGACACGTTTGAGTCACGGGGTGAAGAAATGTTCATCGTGGACACAGGCAGCGGCTTCAGGGCTGGATTTACCTGTAAGTCAGCCTACGTGCGAGCTCTCGTCGAGAGAGCACTGAAGGAACAGGGGGTCACAGCCCAGGAAGGTGATGAGCATGAGCGAGAGTTTGCACTGGACGCCACCACCCTGCACCAGGCAATCGATGAGGTGTGTAGGCTGCTAAGTGGTTTCCGAATCATTGATATCGCCTACTGCCTTGAGCGTGGCAGCAAAAAGGAGCAATTCACGGTCTTTGTTGATTATCCTCTTTCGGGCACTCTCACCTTCAATGTTGATGGTCACGATCTAACCGGCGAGGCCCAAGTCGCGGCAGCTATAGACGCACTCAAATCTGTCGCCGATTGCGAGCATGCCACTCCGCGGCTCCACACACAGCCAGAGAGCTTTGACGTATGCCTCACTGCAGGCTTAGCGCCAAGTGAATATCCTGCAACGATCATCGCGCTCGTCGAAGCCTTCCCCCCGCCCAACGCCAAATGAGACGTCACCCGCACGCACTGCCCAGCTCTCCCGAGTAGGGCAGTGCAACAATTGTCATAATTTCTGATTGCCGTGCCCGCCGACCAGAGCGGCGGCGATTCGCGGATCTAGTTCGAGCCCCCGCACATCAGCGGCCACCTCCTTCAAAGCGTTGACTTTCAACTTGGCCGCGGCCGGCGTCTGGATCATGCGCAGTGTGTCGCCATAGGGCGAGAGATCACCCAGGCCGAACGACTTGACGATCAGCCCCCAAGCGGCAAGCTGCTCATCAACCCGCTCCGTGAGCTTCGCGGCAATCTGTTCTGGCTCACCTCCGATGAGCTGCTCGTACGTCATCTCCCGCACCACCTCGCGCAGGATGCTGATGCAGTACAGCCGAACAGCGTTCTCCAGGTTCTCGACCTCGAAAAGGGCCTTGTAGATGTCCTCCTGCTTGTCGCCAACCCGGTACACCAGCACACCGTCAACGGTGAACACGGTCATATCCTTGAGCGTGATTTCCTCGTCGCCGAGGTTCACCACACGCTCGCGGACATGCGTCTTGGCCAGGTGATCGATACCCGGCATGATGATGTTGAATCCCGGCCCGAGCACTCGCAGCTGGCCAACACGGCCCTTAGCGCGATTGCGCCTGCTGTTCCTGTAGCGCACCGCCTTGCCGAACCGTTTGACCAACGCACGGTCACCTTCACCGATCCAGCGCTGGCCGGCCGCAGCGCCACCGCCGATACCAAGCGCCCCGAGAATGGCGGGGAGAATGGTGGCGAGCCCGAAATCTGCATAACCTCACCCAACTTCCTGTTGATGGATTGTCCAGCATAGAATGTATCATGCATCAACACACAACACAAAAACTTCAAGACTGCGCGCCAGCATCCAACTTGCTATACTAAGGACAGTCATGTGTGTGCTGGTGGTCACACCACCTTCTTACGCCCAGGCTTAACAATTTTTCGCCGCCATGCCCTGGCGGTGCTTTCGCGCCTTATACGTTAGCAAACGCGCGTACGAGGCTACGTTTAGTTTTTGTGGGCCAGCATTACCTCAGAGCGGTTGGGCGATGCCACTGCCACGAAAGCTCCTGTTTAAAACCCGTTCGCCTTAATAAAGCGAATAAACAGGAAACGAAGTTATGAACCGACATAACATTAACGAAGGCGTTAACATCACCGCACTAAGCTTCCGCAGCCCAAAGGACTTTACAACGTTCCCAAAGCGCATGGAGTACCGCGGCACGAGTTACACCTTCCTCAACGGTTTGCAGTACCTTATCAAGAAAGGAGGAAGCATCACACGCATATTTGATATGACGGACGGCCGCGCAAACTACCGCCTCAAGTGTGATGACGAACAGAGTAGCTGGACTCTGTTGGCAATAACCGAACAGGTTGCCTAATGCCCCCTCCAGCATCTAAAAACCGCCCCGAGATTGAGGCGGTTTTTTAGATGGCTACATAGAAGCATGGGCCTGGATTTTCTGCGTCACCACAGTGACGATCTTGTTGCGAAGATCCTCATCTTCGATAATAAAAGAGCGATTGTGCTGCTGAGGCCGCACATTTATAGGAGCGCTACAATCTACAAACGCCGGCGTACCAAATTTAGAGAGTGACAGAGTGAAGCCCCAAATATCATCTGGATACGAGCCGAGCTCGTTTAAAAATTGGGCGGCGTCAGCGTGCAGGGCAAACCCAAGCGCCATCTGATTTTTTCTTATATCTATTGCGCCGAGCACCGTATCTTGCGCAGGCCCGCCGGCCATCTTAGCAAGCTCATAATAATCTATAGTATTGGTAACTAACTGCATAACCAAATTATACGGCATTAAAAAACCGGCACGCCGGGTGGGCAAGCGTGCCGGAACTTTTTACTATGCGGCATAATGCTTAAAGATTGCTTAAGCTATATGCCGAATGCTTGCAACTGCTGGGCGTTCAGCGGCCTGATATGCAGCGTTTGTGCCTTGGCAGCCAAGTATGAACGCAGAATAGTGTAGGTATCTAAATCAAAGATACCAGGCACCTTTTTCACTTCTGGCTCGCAATATTCTTCTTGGGTTATACGGCCAAGCAGACACCACTTATCAACAATAAGCCCAGCTCCTTGGTACTGTTTATCTTGCAAAAGGACAGGGCCTTTGAATGGCCATTCTTCTATTTGCTGACGATAGAAAGCATCTTGCACACGAGCATTGTACACCGCTGGCGGTTCCTTGTGGGCGCAGGCACCGTTGCATCGTTTTAGTTGGTACAAAAAGCAAGCGCCTTTTGACTTTTCAAGGCCTAAAAACTTAGGGCAAAGGCTATATTCGCGCTGCATACGATCAAACGCAGCGCGAGCGTGACTGCGGCGAGTATAAACGGCCAAAACGTCGCTGCTACCGGCAATATGGGAAGGGACAGTTTCTTCGAGATGAACAGTCGTATAGCCATGATCGTCGAGTACCTTCCGGGCAACCAAAACGCGCTCCACCCGGCGCAGCATTTTGTTGTAGACCGGCAGCATCTCTTTTACGAGCTGCGACTCAAGCAGCAAGGCATCAAGCTCGCCATTCGTTTCGCGGTAAGTGATGTTGCGCACTGATTGGGCAATCTTGAATTCGCCCACATGCTCGTGATCGCGCGTAAAATGCGACGCCACACGCTTTTTAATATTCACGCTCTTCCCAATGTAGATAGGCGCGCCGGCCTCGTCCTCAAAAATATAGACGCCAGTAGTTTCAGGCAAATTTGCCAGCACTTCCGGCGGCAGGCCCCTGGGTAGATAAGGCTTTTTGATTTGTTTAGCAATAGCCTGTTCAAGCGCCTCCTCGCCGAAGGTGGCGCGTGCATGTTGCAAAAACTGCCAAAGGACAAATGCGTCATCGTAGGCACGGTGGCGGTGATCGGCCGCAAACCCAAAGCGATCGATTAAACTTTGCAGCTTATGGCTTGAGTACTCAGGATACAACGCCCGAGAAAGCCGTACGGTACACAATTGGCGGGGAGAGAAGCTCTTGCCAATCCGTTTGAACTCCTGCTTTAAAAAAGAATAGTCAAACCGTACGTTATGGGCTACAAAAATAGCTCCATCCATAATGTCTTGCAATTCGTCGGCGATGGCCATAAAAATGGGCGCATCGTATAAATCGGTTTCACGGATACCTGTGAGGTTGGTGATGAACTGGGGGAGAGGTGCGCCAGGGTCAATGAGGCGGTTAAACTCGCGTACGACGCGGCCGCCCTCTACGCGTATAGCCGCGACTTCGATCACGCGGCCACGAAGGTGGTTGAGACCGTTCGTTTCAATATCGACAAACACCAGTGGCTCCCCCAAAACGCTCATTCTTATATTATAAACTACTTTTCATGGTGGGGCAGTTTACAGATGATTAGAATATTTTCATCTAATCCCCGAGCAAAAGGAGCGCAAGCATGTGGAGCCTCACATTACTTAGTGCTAGTAGCGGCAAACAAGACCAACCAATCTTTGAGTGTTAACTGCGACGCTTTTAGCCCCGGTTTTATGCCCGCAGCAACAAGCGGCATGCCCGCAAAATGCTGGGGGTTGGTAAAACACTGGGTAATAAACCGCTTAAACAAAGGTAACTGAGCGACCGGAATAAGCGGTTCAGGACGGCGTTTTATCTCGAGCAACACGGTATCTACATGTGGCGGCGGCGCAAAATCACTTCTGTGCAAATGCTTGCGGATACGCACGGCAAAGGATGGCCCAAGCAGCATTCCCAGTTGGCTCGTGTAGCGCGCCGAATCTGGCTGTAGCTTTTGGGCAAATTGTTTTTGGACAATAAGGTACGCCACTTCGGGCGGGGAGGCTGCCTCTGTTATCTTGTGGACAATGGCCGAGCTCAAACTAAAGGGAATGTTAGAGAATATTTTGTAGGGCCTCTGGGGAAGCGGCATACTCAGAAAATCAGTCTGATGGACCGTGACGTTGGTATGGGTTTGCATATTTTGCCGTAACTTTGCGGCCATGCGCGGATCAACCTCAATCGCCACCACAGCCTTGCAGCGCCGAGCGAGCGCCATAGTAATAACGCCGCTGCCAGCGCCAATGTCATACACGGTGTCCGTAGGCTTAATAGCAGCGTGACCAATAAGCTCCGCCGCAACGAGCGGGCTGCGTAAAAAATGCTGAGAAAAGATAGAGAGACGCTTCATGGCTTACCACAAAAACCTAGCGCAGCGCACGGGGATGTGTCAAGGCATAATGACCCGCAACGTCATGCACACGCAAGTATGCCGCACCAGCCTTTGCGGCAATGCGTCCGGCCCTTACGTTAGGGGCAAGCTGCATACGGTCCTCGCCCAGAAAACGCTTGCGAGAATAGCCAATCATCACTTGGTGATTCGGCACCTCCCTAGCAAACTCGAGCAACCGCCAATTGAGCGCAGGCGTCTTACCAAAGCCAATGCCCGGATCTAATATAATGCGGTCCGCAGGCAGTCCGGCGTCGCCAAGGAGGGCAACTTTTTGGAGGAGATCATTACGCACCACCGATATATCATCTACAAGCCTGCCCTTATGCGCCGCCTGGATATCAAGGCCGGGCAGGTGGCTAATAATACAGCGAGCTTTACGGCCAGCAACTACCTCTCGCATTTCAGGGTTATTCATGCCCGTAACGTCATTTATAATAACGTCGCCCAAGGCCAACGCGCTGTCAGCGGTTTCTGGGTGGTAGGTGTCGACGCTAATGCGGCCCGGCCGAAAGGCGAGCAAAGCAGTCAGCAAAGGCTCAAGCCGTCGCCACTCCTCGTAGGGGTCGATTGGCTCGGCACCCGGCCGGGTACTTTCGGCGCCAACGTCAACCAGGCTTGCACCGTCCTCAAACAATGCGTCAGCGTGGGCAAATGCGACAGCCGGGTTACTATATGCGCCGCCGTCGCTAAAACTATCTGGGGTGATATTTAAAATACCAACAAGCTTGACCATCTATCTCCAGACGGCAAGAATCGCACCGTTCGCCATAAGCAACACAAGGTAGTATCCTTGGTTGATTGCCCACAATACCAGAGGACGGCCAGCAAAGACATAATCGGAAAGGCTGGTAGTGGCCGCAATGCCGACCCACAACAACAGACCAAATGCTGCGCCATCCGAGGCGGTAGTGGCATTGAGGCCATATACTAAAAGCCCCAGTACGAATGTCTGCAACAGCGCCGTCGCCGTTGTCGCAACGTATGACGCCGTAGGGTCGCCCATGTCTTTCATCTTTTTGCCGATGAGTTTTTGCCAGTACTTTCCAAACAGCACCGGCGAATACCATAGCATACCAATCACCATGGCAAGCGCTGTCGCGAATAGCACGGCCCACCAGTTAAGATTAAGATCTACCATAGCACGCCCTCCTCATTTATAAGCCTTACTATACGCTTAAAATGGCTCGCCCGCTACGACTCTTCGCTCGGCACCAGTAGCTTTTTGCTTTTAATTTCGTAGCGGTTACCCGTGAGCGCCGACTCTACGTAATCGTCGTTCAGCAAATTCACAAATTTACTGAGGTCTTTTTGGTCCATAATGATGATTGCACCGTTTTCGTCCACCATAAGCTCAACGCCCATTTCTTCGGCGTGGTCGAGTAGCGCGTCTTGTTTAATGGCGCTCGGGTCAATCTTCTGCAACTTATTTATAAGCGGTTTGCTTTCCTTAACCATACCCTGCAGCGTCTTCTCTTCGGCAAAGCTTAGGCTAAAATGAGCTTCAATTTGCTTAGCTTTCTTTTCGGCAATAGCATTCTTTTTGGCGTTATAGCCAAAAAGCCGCTCAAGTTTGCTTTGGTTGAACACATACAGCTCGTCGTCAACAATCAAGAGTTGGTTGTCTGCAGGAATGCGCAGCGCCGCGCCGTCGTCGAGCGCTTCAAATTTTGTCCCGTTCATCATCCAGGCGCCTGAGCCCTTTAACACATTCGAGGTCGATAGGGCTTTAATGACATAAAACGGCCGCGGCATGTCGGGATGCGTGCAGCGGGCAATAATGCCGCGCATACGCTTTAGGTCGTGGTCTTCTTCGCTAAAGCTTTCCATGTCTTTTTCTTGGGTGCCGAGCCAGCTCATAGCCTCGACCAGTTTGTCTACGTTTTCGACTTTGGTGTACTGCAAAACATTTTCTTCGTTCTCGGCCTCTTCAAAACCGCGCACCACCAACCCCTGACCCGCGCCGGTAATGATGTATTCCAAAATCAAATCAATAAATAAGGCATGGAGTTGGCGGTTGAGATTTTCTGCGTAGCGTGTGCTGTAAAGAATATTACTTTTGTTAAGCAGAAACAGTTCAATCGATAGCTTGTCTTTGTAGAGGAAGAGGTTGTTTGCCCAAGCGAAAATATCAGTATCATCAGTCGCAACTGGAGTGACCGCAGCGGTTTCTTGCGGCTGTTCGTTCGGTAGGGTGGCTTCGGCGGTGGGTTCCATGCGGGTCTCCATAATAAACTACCAGGCAGCCCCGGCAGCGGTTAATCATTAGCACTATTGTACACAAAATTGCGCTTACGTGCTTGCCATGCTCACATTCGTCATCCAAACCCAAAGCCGAGTTTTTTGCCGGCGGAGGTGCTCCGGAACATATGTCGGACGAGACGTAGCGGCAGGCTTGTATCCGTACACGCGGTTTACTATATCACTCAAAGCCTCTTTGCGCGCAATCACCCGGCCGTGGTCATATGCGGCACGACGAATGGGATCTGACAACGTTTCGTAGGCACGATTGATAGCTACCATCATGTACGGATCGCCATTCACATCGGGATGATATTTTTTACAGAGTAGGTAATAGACACGCTTAATAGTCGCCTGGTCGGCGCGCTCGTCGAGGCCAAATAGCTTATAAAAATCGCTATTCATATCTTGAATATACGCCTACTGCACTTATTTGGCCATAAATTCTTGTCTAAGCTTTGCCGCCGCTATTGAGTATTTCTTTGCCAAGCACTTCGCCATCTTCACTAATAGTGAACATGTGGACTTCGCCCGTGCCAATCTCGAGCGTATGTACGTCGTCGTCGGCTATCCGCTCGAGGTGTTTTATGAGTGCCCGGAGCGTATTGCCGTGGCTGGCAATAATAACGTTCTTCCCGGCTTTTAAATCAGTTAAAATGTGTTTTTCAAAATAGGGGACAGCACGGTCATGGACATTTTTAAGCGTTTCACCGTTTGGCACCGGATGATTCCAGGAGCGCCGGATACTATTAAATTCCTCTTCGCCAATGCGCTCTTTCACTTCCCACTTGTTGAGGCCGGTCAGGTCGCCGTAGTGGCGTTCGTTAAGCGCCTCATGCTCGACGGTTTCGAGTTCTTTGCCTAGGGTGCCGAGGATTTCATCGAGGGTTTGCTTAGTGCGCGTCTGTTTTGAATGATACCCTTTATGCAGTTCAATATTCTCAAGCACTTTTGCTGCCTCCCGGGCTTCTGCGCGGCCTTGATCGGTCAATGAGACATCTTGCCAGCCAGTCCATTTGCCAAGTGCGTTCCATTCGCTTTGCCCATGCCGCACTAAAATAAGATATGCCATATTTTCGTCCTCTTAGCAGTAATAAGTGTAGGCTGGTATACTTGAAGTCGCAAGACTATGACAGAGATTATTCTTGGTTTGCCAGCAATCGCTTTCGCCACACAAGCCGACTTTGAGCAATGGCTTGGCAGCCACTTTGCAGACCCGACCGGTATTTGGGTAAAGATAGCCAAAAAGAATACTGGCGTTACCACCGCCACATATGACGAGCTGTTAGATGTCGCATTATGCTACGGCTGGATCGATGGCCAGGTCAGATCGTACGACGCCACGTATTACCTGCAGCGCTTCACGCCCCGCCGCGCCAAAAGCGTATGGTCGCTCATAAATACCAAGAAGATTGCAGCGCTCACCAAAGCCGGGCGTATGCAACCATCTGGCATAGCCGCGGTCGAAGCGGCCAAAAGAGACGGGCGTTGGGATGCGGCCTATTCCCCACAAAAAGATATGCAGTTGCCAGAAGATTTTGCCGCCGCCCTTCGCGCAAGCCCCAAAGCGCAGGCGTTCTACGAGACGCTGACTAAAAGCCACAAATTTGCATTTTACTACCGCATACAAGATGCCAAACGCCCAGAAACCCGCAAAGCTCGCATTGAAAAGTTCGTTGGTATGCTAGAGCACGGCGAAAAGCTGTATTAAGTTTTGAGCCGGCAAGTGGCGCAATCGGTGACCTCACTGCGGTCGGCAGTCCAAACGGTCAACGCCATAAAGAAGGGCATGACGTCCCAGTAACCCAAAAAATCAGCCGCGCGGCGGATCCACCAAGCAAGCAGGCCAGTTATAACAAGCTGCTTATATTCCACCAGCGCCCAATGTTCGCCCACTGGAATAACCACGGACGGGCCTTTCCCAATGGGGATGAATGGAATAGGGTGTGGACCTTTGTTTGGTTTTGGCAGTTTGCCGTCGGCGAGGCGGATAAAGTGTTTGGCAAGAAATACACCATCAGATACCGCCACCTCGGCGAGACCGCTGTATTCGGTGCCTGCATTATCGCCAAGAACATACACGTCTTTTGTGGCTAGCATGTGGTCGTCCACCACCACTTTATGGCGCTTGTCGAACGTAAAATGCTCGCTATTCTTTTGAAAAAACGGGTGATTGGCAACACCGGCAGTCCAAATAGTCGTTTCGGTAGGCAGGGCCTTGCCATCTACCACAAGCGAAGTGGGCGTATCCGCTTGCACAGTTTTGCCAGTCATGACGGTAACGCCGAGCTTCCGCAAGCGTTTGGCAATCATATCGGAGGCGGTTTCGGTCATACGCGGCAAAATGCGCGGCGCGGCTTCAATGAGGTTAATCTTAATTTTGGTGGGTTTAATCCTATGCATCCTGGCGATGCGGCGTAAATAAGAGGTAAGAGACGCCGCGAGCTCAACCCCAGTCGGACCGGCGCCAACCACTGCATACTCTTTTTCTAGCCTACCGTTTTTAACTAGCTCATCGTGCAAGTGGCTGCGCAGGCGTGCGACTTCTTCCATAGATTTAATACCGTACGAATACTCCTCGAGGCCGGGAATGCCAAAGTAGCTTGTCACCACGCCAAGGGCGAGCACCAAAGTATCATAGTGATGCGTCTCGCCAGTGGCGGTAGTTATGGTATGTTTCTTGGGGTCAAAAGAGGTAACTTCTTGCTTAGTGAGCGCTACGCGCGGCACATCGTACAACACAAAATCCATAGGCACAGCAGATTCAATGGCGCTGTGCCCGGTCGCGGTACCGTACAGGGCAGGGTAATACAAAAAATGGTCGCGGTTGCTAAATAATTGCACGTCAAAGCGGGCATCGTGGCCCAAGTGCCGGGCCATAGAAACGCCAGCAAATCCGCCGCCAACGATAATAACTTTTTTGCGCACATCTTTGGTTGTGCTTGTCATAATTGCTTATGATTATACGGTCTATACCCCAGTGTCGCAAGGTGAATGCATGGCGTACCGGCTTTGCTATACTAGCAGTACCATCCTCGGATGAGGGAGCCAACATGGCAAGTGCAGTAACCGAAGACTATGGGTTCTTTGCAGATCCATACGAGAGTGTCAGGGGCACCAAACACGACCCCGACCTTGAGCACAATGGCAGTCGTCTCAGCGGCCGCGATTACACGCATCCAGCCACGACTAGCAGGGCTCCGTCACGAACGGGAGGAGGGTGAGCTGACTGCCGTGTAACCGGCATTCAATAAACGAATAGGCACGGGGTTGGCAATTGGCGAACAACCCCGTGCCGCTATCCACAACCATATGGCTGTTGCCAACCACCCCATACAAGCAGTAAGCTTAAGCCATATGGAAGCTTTTTTAACACAGCTCAAAGCCGCTGGTTTTAAAGGGGATATCGACACCTCACAAGAGTCCCGCGAGTTTTACAGCCACGACGCATCCCTTTTCGAAATCATCCCCGAAGTCATTGTCTTTCCCAAAGACGCCGCAGACGTCTGCCTGCTAGTCAGCGAAGCCACTAAGGCAAAAAAGACCATCGCCAACCTGTCACTGACCGGCCGCAGCGCAGGCACCGATATGTCTGGCGGCGCTATTAACGACTCAATTATTGTTAACTTCCAGAAATACTTCACGGCCATAAACGAAGTGACCCCAGAGACGGGACACGTGCAGCCTGGCGTGTTTTACCGCGATTTCGAAAAAGCAACGCTCGCCAAAGGTGCGCTCATGCCAAGTTACCCGGCCAGCCGTGATCTCTGTACTGTTGGCGGCATGGTCAACAACAATTCGGGCGGTGAGAAGTCGCTTGAATTTGGTAAAACTGAAAACTTTGTGACCGAACTTGAGGTTGTGCTGGCTGACGGCAAAACATACACCATGGGTCCGCTCAACAAGCAGCAACTCGACGCAAAAATAGCTCAGCAAGATTTCGAAGGCGAAATCTACCGCAAGATGTTCGACCTGCTCGACAAAAACTACGATGTCATTAAAGCCGCCAAACCCCACGTCACCAAAAACTCAACCGGCTACAACCTATGGGATGTATGGGACCGGGAGACGGGCATATTTGACCTAACAAAAATTATTGTTGGCGCGCAGGGTACCCTCGGTTTCACGACCGACATCAAATTCAAGTTAGTGCGCGCACGCCCGCATTCCGGCCTGCTGGTCATGTTCCTGAAAGATATTGACCGCTTGGGCGAGGTCATTAATAAGGTGCTTGAATCCAAGCCTGCAACGTTCGAATCATTCGACGACGTCACCTTGTGGCTCTCTATTAAATTCATGCCGTCATTTCTTAAAATGCTTGGGCCAGTGAAGTTCATTAAGCTGCTTATCAATCTTATTCCGGATGGTTTTATGCTGCTGCACGGCATTCCAAAGCTTATTTTAATGGTGGAATTTAACGGCGAAACGCGCGAAGAGGTAAGCCAAAAAATCAAGGCCTTGCACAAAGAGCTCAACCTCAAGCACAGTTATTATGAAATCAGCGCCACTGAAGAAGACCCCACGGAGGAAAAATCAGAAAAATACTGGCTCATGCGCCGTCAAAGCTTCCAATTATTACGCAAAAAAGTAAAAGACAAGCACACCGCGCCATTTATTGACGACCTGGTGGTTAACCCAGAGCATTTGCCAGAATTTTTGCCTCAAATGCGCGTCATCATTAAAAAATATCAGCTGTTTGCAACTATTGCTGGCCACATGGGCGACGGCAATTTCCATATTATTCCTCTCATGAAAATTGAAGACCCTAAGGAACGTGCCAAGCTTGAGCCTGCAATGCGCGAAACCAACGAGCTCGTCTTAAAATACAAGGGCGTTCTCTCTGGCGAGCACAATGACGGCCTGGTGCGTGGCCCTTGGCTTGAACGCGCCTACGGCAAACAAGTGTACGCGCTGTTCCGCGAGACTAAGACTATTTTTGACCCGCAAAATATCTTCAATCCGCACAAAAAAGCCATGTCAGACTGGGACTACAGTTTTAAGCACGTGAGGGAGCACTTCTAAGGCATATGTCACCCGAGACAGCGTTGTTTGTCGCCGCAGTGTTCTTCAGTATTTACCTATTGCTGTGCGGCATTGAATGCGGAGTAGCACTGGTACGTATGTTCCCACGGCTCAGCACGCAGCCACGCAAGCACATTGATGCACTGCGGCCAACATGGGAGGCCTCGAACGTATTTCTTATGCTCGGCATTGCCACCTTCGGTATCTTTTTTGCTAATGCCGTAGAGACTGCCGGACACGTTCTTGCGCCATACCTTAGTGTCATTCTAATCGCTATGGTAATGCGCGCGGCACTTTTTAGTTACGTCTATTACAGGAAGGTGCCGACGGGCGTAAACCCAGCGAATACAACGTTTGCACTGGTCTGCTTTAGCGTCCCGCTTCTTTTAGCCTGTTTAGGCTACTACTTACTGAATGGGGCAAACTTTTGGGAACAATCGAACGGCTGGGTGGTTATTGCGGCGGCGCTTACCAGCATAGCGGCCATCGGCCTCGCGCCCGCCCTCAGTAGTTACGGCAGTAAGCACTATTGGCTCCTGTCGTGTTTAGTGTATGTGTTTGCCCTTGCACCTTTAGCCCTGGTGTGGGGTAATATGCCTTATCTCATATATAAAACCATGACCCTCGATGAAGCATTCAGCGCACCAGCAGAAGGTGATCTTATACTTATCACGTTACTCTTAAGCATTCCTGTGCTCATACTTGGATTCATACAAGTGGCACACACCTTGCAGCTGCGGTCCAGAAAAACAGCGCACTAGCGTGGTGGATATGCCAACACCTCACAGTAGTAGCGGGGATATAGTTGGCAAGATAAGGTTGACTTACCTGTCTCATACATGTAATAACTTCTTATAAGGTTATTACAAGATAAAGTGAGGATTATTCTAGTGCTTGCCCACATTGCCACGCGTCTTAAACGTTCCCTACCAATCGTAGCCGTCATTGGAGTTGTTGGCATAATTATGCTAACTACCAGGGCCGATGCTGCGCCGCTGCCAAACACTGGCGCGCCAGCCGGCTTCACGCTCAACAGTGTAGCTACAGGTTTTACCACACCAACCACTGCTGCCTTTGCCCCTGATGGCCGTATGTTTGTAGCCCAAAAGAATGGCGTGGTGAAGATCGTTAAAAACGGCGCCACGTTGGGCACGCCATTTTACACCACCCCAAATGTCAATACATACGTCGACCGCGGCTTATTGGGACTAGCGCTCGACCCGAACTTCGCTAGCAATGGGTATGTGTACCTCCTTTACACCTACGATAATAACCCTGGCCACGATAATGATTCTAAGACCGGCCGTCTCCTCCGCGTCACCGCCAACGGCGATGTCGCCACGCCTGGCAGCGAAAAAATTATCCTTGGGACAACAGTGGGCACGCCAGCCAAACCCTCTTGCGACCAGTATCCAGTGAACACCGATTGTATTCCTGCCGACTACTTCTCGCACGGCCCCGACACCCTCCAATTTGGCAGCGATGGTAAGTTGTATGTATCAATAGGCGAATCGGCAAGCTACAACGACGTGGACACTCGCGCCTTCCGCGCCCAGAACCTCGACAGCTACAGCGGTAAAATGCTGCGCATTAACCCCGCCGACGGCACCGGCCCGGCAGACAACCCGTTCTACGACGGCAATCCAAGCCACATTCGCTCTAAGGTGTACGCTTACGGTTTCCGTAATCCATTTAGGTTCGCAATCCACCCGACCAACGGCACTGTCGTCATGGGTGATGTAGGATGGGCAACCTGGGAAGAAGTTAACGTAGTCACCGCAGGCAAAAACTACGGCTGGCCATGCTACGAAGGTAATGAGCAGCAAAACGGCATTCCAGAAGGCACTACTGGCGCCTACAAAGACCTTGCCCAGTGCCAAAGCCTGTACGCCAATGTACCTGCCAATATGACATTCCCAACGACCGTCTATGAGCATCCGCCAGGGAGCGCCATTGCAGCCGGCATGTTCTACACCGGCAACCAGTACCCAGCCCAGTGGCAAAACCGCTTCTTTTACGGTGATTACGCGCGCAACCAAATTTACACACTGCAGCTCGACGCCAATAAAAACCTCGTGCCCGGCTCAGTGCAAACATTTGCAAACAACGCCGCAGGTCCCGTTAGCTTCTTCCCAGGGCCGAATGGCGACGTATACTACGTTGGCATCTACAACGACGCCATCTTCAAGATTAGCTACAGTACCCAAAACCAACCGCCGAGTGCGCTAGCTGCTGCCGATAAAACATTCGGCCCAAGTCCGCTTGCCGTCAATTTCAGCTCGGCCGGCAGCTCAGACCCAGATAACGACCCGCTTACGTACTCGTGGAACTTCGGCGATGGCAGCGCCGTTTCGACCGCTGCAAATCCAGCCCACACCTACACGCAAAATGGCATTTACACCGCGACCCTTACCGTAAAAGACACCCAAAACCATACCGCTACCTCAACCGTTACCGTGTATGTTGGCCAAGAGCCGCCAGTCCTGACTATTACCAGCCCCGTTGATGCATCGACTGCAGCTGACGGCCAGGTTATAAACTTTGCCGGCACCGCAACCAACAACGGCCAGCCAATGCCAGCCGACCAATTACACTGGAAAGTCACTATTCAGCACTGTCCGCTCGACTCGTGTCACGCGCACCAAGTCACTACCGTTGACGGTACGGGCGGATCAATCACGTTCCCGGCACACGAAAAGCCCTTCTATATTGAATTCACCCTTACGGCTACAAATGCCGCAGGCTTAAGCGCTACTAAGACGGCCAGCGTGTTCCCAACTGGCCAGCCAGTGACGCGCTCGGTCCAGTTCGACGGCCTAAACGATTATGCAATCGCCGCCAAACCAGAAGACTTCAAGCTCCAGCAGTTTACTGCAGAAGCTTGGGTGAAGACGCTCGCAACCGATGACGGCGGCGCCGAAGTCATTTCCCAGGGCGACAACTGGATGATTCGCCTGACGCCAGAAGGCGGGGTCGTCTTCGCCTGGGCCACTGGCAATGGCGAGTGGACAGGCGCAGATGTCGATACCGTCAATGTTAAAGATGGTATTTGGCACCACATTGCCGTAACTAAAACCGCAAGCGCCGTTAAGTTCTACGTGGATGGCAATAAAGTAGGGGAGGCGGAAAACGCGGCGCCCATTGCGTATGTCCTTGGGCCGAACTTGTACGTCGGCCAACACGGCAACGGCAGTGGCGACTATAACTTCAACGGTGCCATCGATGAACTCCGCGTATGGTCAGCCCCACGCACCGACGCTGAAATTTCCCAGTACCGCAACACAACACTGCCGGCCGGCGAACTGAGCAAACTGGTTGCATACTATAAAGCAGATGAGGGTAACGGCACCAATGTTGTCGACAACAGTGCCAATCAGCTGCACCCGCTCACTCTAGTGAACGGCGCTAACTGGACCGCTGGCGCGCCGATCTCTAGCCCGCCGACCACCCCTACGAACACGCCAATGAACCAGCTGCAAGACGCCTTCACCGGCACCACCATTGACGCTACAAAATGGTCAACCTTCGGCACCGCCGCACAAACCACGCAAAACGGCACACTGAACGTCGCGCCAACTGCCAATGCCCCAGGTTACTTCGGTATCGTTTCTAAGCAGAACTACGACCTGACTGGCAGCAGCCTGCTGGCAGATGTCTCACAGACCACTGGCGCAGGGGCCGCAGAGACTCAGCTCATGGCCGAGCTCGACGCCAACAATCGCGCCGTCATTATGCGCAGCAATAACAACCTTGTTGCTCGCCTAAGCACTAACAACGTCAACTCCGATACCTCAGTTGCGTACAATGCAACCAGTATGAAGTGGTGGCGTATTCGCGAAGCAGGCAACACTATTTACTTTGAAACCTCACCAGACTCTGTCACTTGGACAGTTCGCCGCCAAACAGCCAAAACCTTTGACGTAACTGCGCTTAAAGTGCGCATCAGCGTTGGCACATGGGCAAACGTAGCCGCACCTGGCACTGCCAAGTTTGACAATCTGAACCTACCAACGACCACCACTCCCGCTACTAACAACGCCATGTCGCTAAACGGCGCGTCGGCTGGCGCGAGCGTTAACGGCGGCGGGCTCTATAACTTGCAAACATTCACGGTTGAATCATGGGTGAAAATCCAAAACACTACGCTGGTCGGCAGCGAAATCTTCTCTAACGGCGACAACTACGGCCTTCGCGCCGAGCCAGACGGCAGCCTGACATTCTTCCTGCACACTGGCAACTTCAACTGGCAAGGTTTCAATGCCTTTGGGGTGAATATGAAGGACAATGCATGGCACCATGTCGCAGTTGTAAAGAGCGCGAGCCAAGTGATTGTGTACATTGACGGCGTCGCGCGCACCACGCAAAGCTTTGCCACCCCAGTCAGCTATACGCTCGGCGCAACCTTTGTTTCTGGTGCGCATGGCAACGGCAGCACAGAATTCAACCTGACCGGCAGCATAGACGAACTCCGCATTTGGAACACCGCTCGCACAGCCAGCCAGATCCAAACGAACATGACCAAAGAACTCACCGCCCCTCAAACTGGCCTTGTTGGTTACTGGCAATTCAACGCCACGTCTGGCACGACCGCACCGGACCTTAGTGGCAATAACAAGAACCTCACCCTCAGCAACGGCGCCATCTGGGGCGCAGGTTTCCCCAAGCAATAAGCTATATGCCGTCTTGCGACGACACTTGGCCAACCTTGGTTAAGCCTTTTACAAGTTCACGCCGGTCAAAAACAGTGGTATCAATCTCTTTCTGTGCCGCTATAACTAAACCCTGAATAATAGCTTGTAACCGCAGTGCGTCATGGCGCCACAAACGCCGAACCTCGTATGGCTTGTCCGGGTCAAAATAACGGGTAGAGATTTTAAGCGAACCGAAGAACGGGCCTACATTCGCTGTCACATTCAAAATATCTTCTATGCGGACACTGGTGGTGCCGCCTACGAAAAAGAACGACCGCTGGACAATCACTACTTGCGTGCGGTCAACCACGACAGTGTCGGGAAACAAATCCATGGGGAAGACCGTTTGTGCCCTGGCGAGTATCTCCTGGGCACTATCTACCACCTTTGTAAGCTCGTTCAAGGCTTGAGCTCGCTCACGCACCTGGGGTGGGGCTGAGACTGTTGGTTGCTGTGCCATGTTGGTCCTCCACTTAGCCGTACCATCATTGTAAAAGTATTCAAGGGTCTACGCCGTTAAAAATATTACTCCACCCCCACATAGACCGGTATAATGAACGTAATGCTAAAAGAAAGTATTGTTCGCTTTGATACCGCAATAACCACTAGCGTGCACCAGTGGCCGGGATGGTTGTATGGCCCAATGTGGCTCGCTACCACTCTAGGCCATCCGGCGAGCATGTTACTGCTCTCCCTTGGCATTGGATGGTACGCCTGGGAGCATGGATATAAAGCAGTCACCTACAGCTTTGCGGCAGCCACGGCAGCAATGCTTCTTAACACATTACTCAAACACTACATTCACCGGCCGCGTCCGGACACACTGTACGTGAGCAATATGTACTTTAAGACTGCCAGCTTCCCCAGTGGGCACGCATTTGGCGCGATGATTGTTTTGGGCCTGGCCGCTTACCTGGCTGTCAAATATATGCCGCATCCTTGGAATATTGCAGCTTCCATACTGCTTGGATTAGGTATCTTCTTGGTAGGTATCTCGCGAGTATATTTAGGCGCGCACTACCCAACAGATGTCATTGCCGGGTGGGTGCTTGGCGCCTTCTGTCTTGCAATTATCATTGTTTTCGTTAAACCGTAGTATGCTGATTATCTATAATCCCCGTGCGGGCAATGCTTCAAAGTTGAGCGATATTCGGGCTTTTTGCGAAAAGCACAGCCTACGCGCCGAACTGGTACCTATTACTCACAAACAGCTCAAACAAAAAATCAGCGCTACACAACCGGGCGAAGTTGTCGTGGCGGCAGGCGGGGATGGGACAGTGAGCTTTGTGGCCTCGTTACTTGCCGGCACCAAGACACCACTTGGGGTGCTGCCAATTGGCACGCTCAATCACTTTGCGAAGGACCTAGGCATACCCACAGTCGTGGGGGAGGCTATGCAAATGTTACTCATCGGAAAACCTACGGCTGTTGATACTGCCCGAGTAAACTCACGGCTATTTATTAACAACTCCAGTATCGGATTGTATCCGCGTTCACTTCGCATACGCGAAAAGCACCAAGAAAGTCTGGGCAAATGGCCTGCGGCGATTGTAGGCATCTGGAAGGTCATTACGCGCCCCCGGCGCTATCACGTTGAACTGACGGCACATGGCAACGTGCGCACCTTCCGCACGCCGTTCGTGTTTATAGGAAACAATGCATACAACCTCGCGCCGACTGGATTCACCAACCGCACATCACTTACGGAGGGAAATCTGGCCGTGTATGTCATTAAAACGCACAACCCTGTGCGGATTATGGCCTTGTTTATTGCGGCGCTTTTTAGCAACAAGCGCCGTACCAAAGATTTTGAAATGTTTCTGGTTAGGCAGTGTATTATTCGCACTCGTCGCAAACGGGGCATTGCAGTTGCGCATGACGGTGAAGTGAGTAGTATGCGGCCACCGCTAAGGTATACGTCGCTCCCGGGGAACTTAAGCGTCATTACCCCGGCAAAAACCTCCAATAAATAATCTGATGGTATAATATTCCGCGGCGGAACAATCAACACCCGAAAGTAAGGAGTGGTACGGGTGGCGTTCATCGTTCCAAAGTTTGAGATCGGCGAGATCGACCCAGTGTTGGCATATGCCGTCGAGGCCGTGCCGCGCTTCTGTGAGCGCATTGGGTGCGACAACCCCCGCACAATTCACAACGCGTTCATGGCTGCATTGGTCGCCAATGCCAATCGCATACATGAGACCTTGACCGCAGCATATGTACCGCGGGATCCTGCCTCCAGGCGTCTACTGACGCTCATGGAATCCGTACTGGTACGCGAGCTGGAAACAGACGGCCACGAACACCTCCTGCACGCCCTCAAGTTCATGGAGCAAGGCGGCAATGTGCTCCTGGTGTCCAACCACACCAGTGGCGCAGACACGTTGGTTCTGGACTGGGTAGCTAACAAGGTTGCCAGCGACGCCGCTCACAGTTGGACCTACATGGCCGGCCATGTCGTCAACCTGTACTTGCTGCCCTTGGTGGTGGCTGGTGGCGTGAATCGGCTCCAGATTTTCTCGGAGCGCTACGCCGGACTGGTCAGCAACGACCTGCGCCAGCAAATGCGAGCGCAAAACGCGAGCGCCCTCTTGTATCTGCGCGCCCTCGCAGAAGGAGGCGGTCAGTGCGTCGTGCTGTACCCAGAAGGCGGCAGGGGCGAGGGCGCCCTCAAGCCGGGCGAACCGCAAACCATGCAAATCGCGCAGCTCATAGCACGGGTATCGCCCGAAGGATTGCTCGTGCTGCCGTCGTACGTTGCATCTGCTGACATTTTGCCGGTTCGGCGTACTCAGAACGAGTTCAACGAATTCGTGGAACACGCCAGGCCAGGAAACGCCACACTGCGATTCGGCCCGGGTATACCATGGCAAGATCTTCAGCCTTCGGGATGCATGAACCCGGCGGCGCTCCGGTCGTATCTGATCGGTAGGGTCATGATGGGCATTGCCGATCTCGCACCAACGCTCAAAGCTCGTGGTCCGCACAACCGTAAGGGGAGTAAATGATCATCGCCGTTGCCGGTCCCATGCAGGCCGGAAAGAGCAATACGTTTGCCCAGTTCGCCCAAATGGGTATTCCGTACATTGGCCTGAACGCCCCGTCCAACTGCTTGCGGCGTACGTCGCCGGCACTGCGACAGGCCTACGAGCAGGCAGGCCTTTTAGATACTTTGGACGAAAGGGGCCGTCAAGAACTGACGTTCTACCTCAGGCTGGGGCAATACCCCGAGCTATTCCCGACCATCATGGACGTAGAAGTCCCCATGGTGACTGGCGTAGCGCAGGCTATGCTGGCAGCAGAAAGGGGACCGCACGTCGCGATCAGCTGGGCCTACATGCACTTGCTGGTCGGCGAACTGCCGATTAACCACGTGTTCTTCCTGCGGCCAAACAAACGAGTCTGGCACCGGCGTCTCCGTGGCCGCGCGCTGGCGATGGGGCTTCCGCGACATGGGCACATCAGCGACGGAGTTATCCAGCAGATAGCCCACAGTACTCGCATGGATCCCGACTTCATCGAGCAAATGCTACTGGCCACGGGCGTGCCCATGACCATGATCGACTCAAGCGGGCAAGACCAAGGCGGGCTCGTGGTCCGCCGGACCATCGAGAGTCTCGTAAGATAGCGATCCGCCATAACCAATAGCCCCGCCGCGGGCGAAGCAACCTGACGGGTGTGCCTCGCCGCAAGGCGGGGCATCCACCTAAATAACACAAGAACGGCCCATTGGCCGTATTTTTTATTTTTATACACGTACTTCACGCGTTCCCGGACGCGCGGTGTGTTTCGCGCTTTCGCGCGTCCGGGAACGCTGGTGCAGGAAAGGTGTGATGTCAGCCGGCCGCGTCCTCAATCCGCAGCTCGACGAGGCAGTACCACGCACCGTTGACATCGTCGCCCGTGTGCACCCACTGCCGGGCAGCGCCGTGACCGGTGCCGCCGAGTGTCGCCGCGTTGGTCTCGGCGTGCAACGTGCCCGGCTCGGCGAGCTGCTCGTCGGGCATGACCCGCAGCATCACGTCGTGGAACATTGCCAGGGCCTCTTCCTCCACGTGGTACACGCCCGGCTGCCCAGAGAGCTCAGCCGCAGCGTGCACCAGGAAGTCAAGGAAGGCGCCGGCGGTCGTTGCGTCACAGACGCCCTCGGCCACGTACCTTGCGATGAGCCCGTCTCGCGGCGAGAACTGATCGCCGTCCACCGTCTTGTCGAGGACGACAACGCCGCTTTGTGTCTGTTCGGGCATGGCCTACCTGCCTTTCCGAATGCACACCTGGATAGGTGCTCGTACTTTCACTATACAACGCCCAGTAAAGAAGACAACGGTAACAGATAACTTGTAAGCTTATTAACGAACCCGGCGTACACTGTTTCACAGACCGGCAGCTCGTGGCTGTCTATACTAAGAATGTGCCCGACGGTTGATGAGATATCCTAGTTCAGAGGTCGATCACCGCTCGGACAAAAGTAAGGAAGGAGGGGAATAATGAAACTGAATGACTTCAAATCTTTTATAGAAGCCCACAAGCGGACATTCAAGCTAAAGCCAGAGACGGCCGACAAGCCCGCACAAAAAGTTGTTATTGAACGCCACGCATCAAATGACGGTTCCGAACATCAGCAAAAACAGCTCCCGTACCATGCCGTACTACGGCCCCGTATTGTTCCCCGCCACCACTTACTGCACACCATAGCGCCAATACACTAAAGGAGGTAAGCATGCCAAGCAGTACAAGTAACCGTGGATTCCGTGCAATGAGCCCAGAAATGAGAAGCCGTATCGCATCCGAAGGCGGCAGCAAAAGCGGTGGCAACTTTAAATTTAATCGAGAGCGGGCGAGGACGGCCGGCCAACTCGGCGCGGCAGCCCAACCCATAGAGGCCAAACGCAAGGGCGGCCGCAATAGCCACCGTAATAGGCCGTAGCATCTCAACCCCAAACAAAACAGGAGACCCCAGCGCCTCCTGTTTTTTGCCCCAACAAAAGACCCCGGAATATCCGGGGTCTTTATGGCGTGGTGGCCAAGCTAAGGCTACTGCTGGGTTGCCGCCTGCGAATCGACGCCCACAATACGGTACGAAAAACTTTTACGCGGACCGGTCACTTTAACAATCGCATTCTTCATTTTGCCAAGAAGGGCAATGCCGAGCGGGCTTTTATCTGAGATTTTACCTTCGTCAGGATTGGCTTCGAGTGAACTCACCAACATACAGCTCATTTCACCGTGTGCCACCACCCCCTCGGGTTGCAAGCGTACAACGGAACCAATCTGTACTGTCCCGTCTGCCGGGAGCTCGCTCCAGAGTTTGGCATGAGCGATCATATCTTTGGTGCGCTCAATCTCTTTATCAAGGAAGTTAAGCCGTATAGTATCATCGATAAGATCGAAATCTTCTACATCTTTCGATTGCCGCAGCTCCACTAGCTTCGCGCGTAATTCGCGCGTCTCGTTTTTATAGGCATCGAGCTGCTCGCTCAGCGCCTTCAGGCCAGATTCACTAACGTAATGGTATTGTTTGCTCATTTTGTTTCCTCCGTGCTTTTACCCTATATGAAAAGGCTTAAGTAAAGCTGTGATATTGCTAAAGGTTGACGTTACGCTGTGTGTTTTCGGATTTTTTGTTACGGCCGGGGTATCTAGCTCCGGGAATTGAGCCATTTTTTTATCTAAAAAGGCAGTAATACGAGCGTCGAGCTCTTTGTTCTGTGTTTGTCGCATAGCTAATCTCCTTTTCAGTTAGTTGGTTACAAAGGATGTTTAGTTTTTGCTTACACGTGCCGCACGGGCGGGGGCGGGGTGATCTACATTGTTAATGAACTGCTAGGCTACCCCTATAGTACGACCTATATCAAACCCGAGCAGTGAGCAAACCGACGGACAGTATGTAAAAATTCGTACAACGTGGTCTGATATTATGGACAATGGTAAACTGTAAGTAGCGAGGGAGGACCGTGGAAGAACTGATCACTGCCATTACACCGAGTGCCACAAAACGCGCTTTCAAAAAGGGAACCGTGCTGCTTTACCAGGGCGAAGCGCCGCGCATGGCCTATATCCTTAAAAGTGGCATTGTAAAAAGTTACACTATTAATACCAATGGCGAAGAGCAAATCGTCAACTTTTTTAGTATCAACGATATATTCCCAGCCCCCTGGATCTTCAACAAAGCCAGTACGACCATGTACTACTACGAGACGGCAAGTAACTGCGAAATCCTCACCATTCCCCGCGACATGCTCCGCGAAGCCATGGCCAAGCCTGAGTGGGTGTTAGGCGTGCAAGATTACCTGGCCACCAACTACACCAGCATGCTTATGCGGGTAACTGCGCTCGAACAATCCCGCGCCCGCGATAAAATTATGCTCACGCTCTACTTTTTACTGTTCCGGTATGGGAAGCAAACAAAGCCCGGGGTGTTCACCATTGAGCTGGCTCTAACGCACAACATTATTGCCAGCCTTGTCGGCCTAACGCGCGAGACCACGACAACCGAGCTCAGCAAGCTGAAGAAGCAAAAAATCGTGCAGTATTCACACCACACGTACGTCGTAGATAAACAGCGCCTTGAGCGCTTGCTAGGTGAAGACAGCTTCGGCAGCGTTAGCCTTTAGGCGCGGCTAACGTGTCTTTCACTACCTTCAGCAGTTCTTTGGGCGAGGCCCACGCCTTAACAATGTAGCGGTCAACGCCCCGCTGATACATTTCGTCTATATCTTTCTGGGTGTCGTAGTTAGTAAAGACAATCACTTTAACGTGGGGGTGGTCTTTTTTAATGTCATATTCGCGCAAAAAGTGGATGCCATCCATGTGGGGCATACGCAAATCGAGCAAAATAAGCGTCGGCTCGTGCTCGGCTGCCACCCTAAGGGCTTCCTTGCCATTATAAGCACTGTACACATCATAGCCCGCCGTACGGAGTATAATCTGGTAGGCTTCGTTTAGCGTTTTTTCGTCTTCGACAATTAAAATAGAAACAGGTTCTTTAGCCATAGTACCCCACGTATCCTAGAGATAGTATATATAAATGAAGTCATGAGACAGTAAGAATTTTTATAGCTTTTGCGACGAGCGCGGAATGTGCACGGTAAACGTAGAGCCCTCCTGTAATGTAGATGTTACATCTATACGGCCATGATGCGCAAGCATAATTCGTTGGGCAAGGTACAAGCCAAGGCCATTACCCCCAACTGTTATTGAGCGTGGATTATCAATACGCGAAAATTTATGGAAGAGCTTCTCAAGGTCCTCTGGCGCAATACCCACTCCCTGGTCGGCCACTTCTACTACCACCTCAGTGTCATCCGACGACAGGGTGATAGTTACTGTCGTATTCTCTGGTGAATATTTACTGGCATTGTCAACCAAATTATCAAGCACCATGCGCAGGCGCAGCTCGTCGGCCATTACGCCAAAAGGTCCGCCTCGCTTGCGCACCACAATGCCCTGACGGCGGTTTGTGGCGGTACCCTTTTGCTCGTTCGCGACCGCGTCTATAAGTTCAGCAACATCAAGTGCGCTTGGGTGAAGCACAATTTTATTGGAGTCTATCTGGGCAATCTGCAGTAAATCGTTTATGGTACTTAACTGGCGCTCGTTGCTTTCGTAGGCCTTTTGCAGAAAGTCGCGCTGCTGGGGCGGGATAGGACCCATGTATCCCTCGAGCAACATACCAAGGTATTGCTTAACGCCCGTGGCAGGGGTGCGTAATTGATGCGAGGCAAGCGCAATAAATTCGTCCTTAGCAGAGTTTAGCTGCTTGAGCTCAGTATTCTGGCGCTTAAGACGCTTAACTTGCGCGGTCTCGTGTTGAGTATCAGCATCGTGTCCAGGGAGCATAACTATAGTATAACGCGCCCTAGGCTAGGTGCTGAAACTGGCGAGACGCTCCGCCACAACCCGGCTGTAGGCCGCCATGAACTTGCGTTGATCGTGGCCAATATTCTCCGGATACTGATAGTAACTAAAAATGAGCGCGCCACCCTCTACCACGCCCACCAAAGGATATACAGCGCTAAAGGCAATAGCGCCGGCAGCTTGATTGAACCTGGCTTCTTCAGCACTAAGGACAGGAGTGAATAGATATTGCCAATCGGCCGTGCCCTTGGGGTCGCCGGTACGAATAGCCTGGGCGATAACATTTTCTGGATGATCAACCGGAATCTTTATATCCTCAAACTTCTTCACGGAAATGTCAGTCGTGCCTTTGGCAAGTTCAGTATTTGACAGGGCGACTCGATCAATAAGCCCTGTTTTTTTGTCCACCAATAACAGCACCATAATGCCCAAATAAAGCTGCGCAGCCTCAATAGGATATGCAAACGGGGCGTCGACAATAGTACGCACTAGCTCACTCTTGGTATGACAATGGGCGAGCCGGTCCTCTAACTGCTCCACATAGCGGGTCATGTCACGTATTATACCAAGTTACCGAATGATACAATGAGTCTACAGAGATGAGAGGAGGGGGACCTTATCTTAGACTTTTCCGAGCACCGCCACGACTCCGACCTTGCTGGCCGGCTTGAATCGGTCGACACTGTTCTGGAGCATCGAATTGCCAAGCCAGCCGACCGGTATTTAGGCGCGTTTGCCGTTGCGCTCAGGGCAGAGCTGCAACAGCCAGGCGACATGCGCGATTTTGTAACCGAGACGCTTGAGAGGCGACCCGCCGTGGGCGCCTCTCACTTAGTAACCCTTATCTCGCGCGCCCTTCAGGCGCAAGCCTATGGCAGAATCGCTGGCTACCCCGAAGCATTTCAAACCGCGAGCGACTGGTCACGCTTATTCGCAACCATTTTAGAGGACCCGGATATGAGCGGCCACTTTTTAACAGACGTTTACACCCGCGACCCACAAAGCCTGGTAATCAACCGGTATGTCCATCCCAAAGGATTCATTACGCTCGCCAGAGAGCTTGGAAGAATCAGCACTATCCGGGTGCTCGATGTAGGCTGCAGCCTAAACGGCGGCGCCAATTACCTGGCCAGCGACATTGCCGTTGACTGGCCAGGCGACCCCGAAGAATACCGTATTGGCCTGCCCGCGCCACAGCTAGTCTACCCCGGTTCACGGTCGTTGTTTATAAGTGAAAAATTATCCCGCGCTTACCGCCACGTAGTGAACGCACCGTTCCCGCTTGAATATGCGCTTGGCATAGACAAAACCGCCCCAAAAGATGCATGGGAGTGGGCGTTTGCTAACTCGTTCAACCCCGGGGAATTACTCGATAAGAAGCGTGTGCATCTATTCAACCGCATTGTGCGCGACGAATACGAGAATGTCGGATTCCTCCGCGCCGATTTTGCCACGCTCAACGAAGAAGAATTCGCCGAACAATACCCCGGCGATTGGCCTGTAGTAAACCTCTCAACCATGCTGTATCAATCAGATGAAGCTACTCGTGCCACCATGCTAGAAAAGGCAAAGCGCATTGCCACTGAATTTGTGGTTGTATCAGACTTTATGCGCGTTAACCAAGGCAATTTAGAGTTCTTAGATGATTGGAACGAGGGGACGTTCCCGTACATCATGGCCGTATGGGACAAGCGCGAGGAATACCCGCTATGGCACGAAATCTTCCTCAATACCGATGGACGCGCTGCTATCTCAACATTTGGCAAAGGCAGGATTATCACCGCCACAGACAGACCTGAGTCATTATGGACGCCGTTTGGGGAATTTAGAGTGCGCAGTCAGGGAGAAATGTAGAAAACAAAAAGCACCCCCCGGATAGAGGAGTGTTGTGAGCCCGTGGCCTGCGTTACTGTTCGCCGTTGAACAGGATGCAGGCCACGGGCGGCTCGGATGGAACGGTTTTGCGGAATGGGCGGCCGATCAGGCGGCCAGCCCCAGAGCTTCGCGCGCCCAACGCATGCGCGGCAGCGCCGTTTCGGGGGAATCCCCGAACTCGGCAGCCACCTCGGCAGCACAGTGACGGGGCCCGCCATCCTTGCGCAGAGTGCGCAGTGCTGCCTGTCGGGCATCACGCGGGCTGAGCTCTTGGGACGTCGGTACCGAAGACATAAACAAGCCTTCAGCCAGTGCCGCAGCCTGCTCTTCCCTGGTCATTGCTTCCTTCTTCCTGCGAATTCTAAATCCGCTGATCCTTGCCGGTGCAATCATCTACGCGGTTTTCACCCTCGCAGGTGATATTGTAAGATATTTTACATCTTTGCTTATGCTAAATCAACATAATAAAAGGTTATCTCAGAAAAGGAGCATATAATGTGCCGCAATATTAAACCGCTTTTTAACTTCGACCCGCCGGCCACTGACGCCGAACTGCACGACGCCGCGCTGCAATTTGTGCGCAAAATAAGTGGCTTCCGCGAGCCGTCTCAGGTGAATGAAGCAGCATTTAATGCAGCCGTAGAGGATGTCGCCGCCGCCTCAAAACGACTCGTGCAACACCTCACCACCACCGCACCGCCCAAAAATAGGGAAGAAGAGGCTGCCAAAGCCCATGCCCGGGCAATTGAACGTTTTGGAAAATAATAATTAGGGGGATATATGCTCAAGGACAGCAAAGCATTTAGCGGATTTTCTACGAATGACCTAGAGAAAACGAAAGAATTTTACGGGCACACGCTCGGCCTGCAGGTAAGCGAAGAACCGGCGGCAGGTGCTGTCATGCTTCACTTAGGGTCTGGGGCGGTGGTGTTTGTCTATCCAAAAGGAGAACAGCACGTACCAGCGACATTTACTGTGCTCAATTTCCCTGTTGAGGATATCGACAGGGCAGTAGAGAGCCTGGCCCAACGCGGCGTCACTTTCGAGCACTATACCGAAGAAAAAGACGGCTTCGCCACCGATGAAAAGGGCATTTCCCGGCAACCCGGCATGGCCATCGCCTGGTTTAAAGACCCGGCCGGGAATATTTGCTCAGTACTACAGTCATAACGCCGTAATAGCGCTGGGCGGTATGCTTCGAGTAAGCAATACCTCAACACGCCCTAAGTCGCGCGGCAAATGAATAGGGGCGGTTGGCTTGGCAATAATGCCTCTACTGGCGACCGTATAATGTTCAACCACATGCCCGAGCGGCAACATACTGCGCCAGTACCGATAGGCAAGAGAACTAAGCCCAGGGGTCGGCCCATGGGCGAGCAGCCCGGCTATATGGTCATACATATTGAGGTCTGCCACGTAGCCAATCGACGCGTCAATGCTCAGGCGCAGCGGCACCTTACCTGCCCCTGGATACCAGTGTGTTGGTGCCACCGGTCTGCCCGACGTAACATCCAGCACCATGCCGTCTAACTCTAAAAATGCATACACGCACTTCTGGCGCATGAGGTTATGTGCCCCCAAATCCCGAGGGTAATGCTCGTCTAAAAAGGCATTGGCACGGGCAGCAAACGGCTGGCGGCTGCCACCTCCTTGCTTACCGTAGTGCAACCCCTCTGCCAGTACTTTGGCCTGCAGTGTTGTTTGAAGAGCATGATAAACATTCACGCGCATAACGTATGTACACTATACGCCTTGTGAGTGCTTAAAAAAGTAAGAATGTTTACTATGTTTAGTAATTTCCAAAAACCACGAACTGTAGCATATCCCACTAAAATCATGCCTGTCGTATGTTATTTTTACGGTAAGATGAGATTGGAAATGGCAAAGCAAACACGTCCTGTTAAGGCTGCGAATCTTCACTCCATTGAGCAGAGCGAGTTTTATAAGCTGCTGGTCAACAGTATTCAAGATTATGCTATTTTTCTGCTGGATACCGGCGGCAATGTAGCCAGTTGGAATCTTGGCGCCCAAAAGCTCAAAGGGTATACGCCGCAAGACATAATAGGCAGCCATTTTTCTATCTTTTACACGGCCGAGGACAAAAAAACGGACAAGCCAGGGCGCGAACTCGCTTTATGTAACATTTACGGTCACATAGAAGATGAAGGCTGGCGCGTGCGCAAAGACGGCACTACCTTTTGGGCTAACGTAGTCATAACCGCCCTCCGCAATAAAGCAGGGGAGATTATCGGCTACGCCAAAATCACCCGCGACCTGACCGAACGCAAGCAGCACGAAGACGCGCTGCATGCCGCCAACGAAAAGCTCACCCAACAACGCTTTGAGCTCGAAGAACTTAATAGTTATAAAGATGAGTTTATCTCATTGGCATCACACCAACTCCGTACGCCAGCGAGCGGTGTTAAGCAATTCCTGGGGCTCTTGCTTGAAGGATATGCCGGCGAACTCACCCCCACGCAGACCACGTACGTTCAACGTGCTTATGAAAGCAACGACCGGCAAATTGACCTTGTTAACAGCTTACTGCGCGTTGCCCAGGTAGATGCGGGCAAGGTAATCTTAAACAGAACACCAGTAGATATATGCGCCCTCGTACGCGATGTGGTAGATGAACAAAAAGATGCCTTTAAGCGGCGCAAACAAACCGTGCACATTGCGGCATCGGCACAGCCCATAATAGCCTGGGTTGACGCTATGCGTTTTAGGATGGTACTCGAAAATCTAGTAGATAATGCCAGCAAATACACCTCGCCCGGCGGTACGATTACTATTTCGGTGAAACAACGCAAAGACACGGTAGCCATAGGCATAAAAGATAGTGGGGTGGGAATAGACGAAGAATCGCTGCCGAAACTATTCACTAAATTCTCGCGCATTCCGAACTTATTATCTGATAGTGTGGGCGGCAGCGGCCTTGGGCTTTACTGGGCAAGCAAAGTTATCGGCCTGCATGGAGGCCGCATTGTCGTTACCTCTAAGCCGGGCAAGGGCTCAACCTTTACGGTTATTACCCCAAAGGAGTAGAAATGGCCACCGTCCTTATTGTTGAAGACGAAAAGAATTTACGCGACGCGTACGAGATACTCCTCACCGCGAATGCGTACGGCGTCGAGACCGCTGCCAATGGCAAAGAAGCGCTTGAGCGCTGTAAGCGCAGAACGTACGACCTAATATTACTCGACATGATGATGCCCGTGCTTGACGGCGCAGGTTTTCTAGAGCAAGCGTCCCTAAAAACAAAAGCGCCACAGACAAAAATTGTAGTACTCAGTAATCTTTCCACGCCAAAAACGCAGGCTCAAATTTTAGCGTTTGGCGTTGATAGGCATGAGATTAAATCGAATCTTGCCCCTAAAGATGTCCTTGCTATTGTTAACGGAGAGCTTGGCAACCCACAGCCAAAAAACTAGGCTACTTACTCATGATCATGCCGGCCGCCTTAGCAATGCGGCGTTTACGCGTTTCTGGCTGCTTGGCGCTGTCTATCCACTCAGCGTATTCGCGCTGGTGAGTGTAGGCGAGCGCTTTGAATGCAGCTACCACATCATCACCCCACGCTTCTATAACATCTGCCGGAAGCTCGATTATTCGAGGTGTGCTGTCAAGTTCAATAGTGACGTGCACGGCATCGCCGGCTTGCTTGCCAATTTGCGCACGTATATCTTTGAGTACGCCAATCACATGGCAATCAGCCTTCATTTTGGCCAGCGAACCACGATAGGCAACACCGTCAAAGGTAGCATTCACCGGTACGCGGCCCTTCACACCAAACAGTCCCCACACATCATGCGGAAACTCAACATAGGCGCCGCCACCAGGATTTTGCTGTATCACGGCGTCAAAACTAATACGGCCAGGATTTTTATATGAGACAGCCATCCATACCATTCTACTACAGACGAATGGCCGTAGAACACACTACGGCACCGTGCTCACTGGTTCGATACTTGGTTTCCAGCGCTTAGGAAAATGCCGTTGGTACAATAGGCTTGCAAAGCGCATTGCCGGTTCGTCTATCCACCGGGTAAATGCATGTGCTACCGCCCACATCACAAAGGCAGAGGCTGCAAAAACAATAGCAAACCCAGTCATGTAGCCGACTACGGGCTCCAGTAATATAAACGCCCAACAAGAGAATATTCCCAACACCAATAAATGCGTGAGATATAACCCAAATGATACCCGTCCAATGTATAGCAATTTTGATTGGCTAACTATCTTCTGTAGTGCGGGCGTGCCCAAAAGCACAAATAGTAAGCCAATCGCACCAAAAATATGCAATCGATGAGGGATTGCCATACCCGCCCCGAGCCACTCCGGCAAGCCGGCATAGGCAGTGCCGACCAGTGTGCCGACCGGAATGCTGCCAAGCAGCAAACTAACCGCCAGTAACGGTATCCACCACCGTTTCTTCAGTGAGAATCCCTTGCCATATGCCACATACCAATCGCACAGCGCAAGGCCAATGACAAAACAAATAAGATATGAATTAATAAGCGCCACTGTAAGTAGCCCGTACACTGCCCAACGGTACCGCCATTTGCCCACGCTCACCATGAGAGCAAACGCCAAGAAGGAACCAACCAACTCCGTCTGCATTGTCCAAAGTACCGTATTGTACTGGCTCTTCGCGTCAACAAAAACGCCAATAGTCGCATGATATAGCGCGCCTAAAAAGGTGGGAGTGACATTCCATAGGTCATGCAGCCATGAGCTACCGGTGATAGCGGCAGCGGTCTGGTTGTGGAGTATACCGGACGAAATAGCCAGATAGCTTAGCAGCACGCTGGCCAGCACTGGCAGTTCAAGCCGTGCGTATCGCCGCCAGGCGCTAGAGACAACCACGTGCCGCTGTCCCGTACCAAAAAATTTTATGCCCAGCACAAACCCGCTTATAACAAAAAAGATAGCTACCGAAAAGTTACCGGACACCAAAAGGTGGAGCGGTGTTTGTAATACTATTTCTTCTAACCACGTATGATGAACCTGGATTGAGGCATCAGTGGAGCGCTGAAAAAATGAAATCGCAAAATGGTCAAGAACCACCACCAGCGCAGCCAGCCCTCGCAATCCGTCTAAATACCTAAACTTCACTTTATCTATCATACCCGAGGCTGTGTAGCCTGCCGCTAAAAATCTCTTACAGAGGATCTGTGCGGTTAGGGTAAAGTAGATGCAGCCTAGGACTTGCTATTGGGCACCAACTTCAGCGCCCAAAATGCGCCTATAAGACCGCCAATAAAAGCCACTAGCAAATGCATCCCCAAGGGCATTGTTGGCACCGAAAATCCCAATCCGAAGAGGACAGAGCCACAGCCAAAGCCCAGTGCTATAGCAACGAAATGCCGGCTCGTCAGCTTGTCAATACCTAGCATAGCTTTTATGATCTTCATACTTATTCCTTATTGTTTTGCGCCAGGTCCTTACAGCGGGAAAGCGGGTCGCGCCCAGTGGCCACTATGGCAATTATGGATATTATACCACCGCACCGGCACTCACATTAATAATTGACGCGTAACATAATTAACCATTATCATCATGAGATGGGTTAGAGTGAGTGTTAGATTTTTCGCTCTCAATCAACACCTTAACAGTTGAGTAGTTTCCGGGAGGGCTATGTGCAGCTGGGCTTAGCTGTAGATAGTCCTCCAGGAATGAGACAGGGAAAGCCTCTGTTACGCTACCAAGCGGCCCACATTCCACCTTGATGGAGTTACGGCTCCTCTCTCCACTCTAGAGCCATTGCTACCGCAGGGCGAAGGACACCAATGTCACAACACGACAAGGGGAGTTATGCGTACTAACAAGTTCGGAACCTGGTTAGCCGGAGCGGTCCTGCTGGCGACAGGCCTGGTGGGCGCCTCGGCCCCGGCCCAGGCCGCCACCAACGCGGCGGCGAGCAGTTCTGCCGCAGCCGTGGCGCAAGCCGCACCGCCGACGACCCCGCCCGACAAGGCTGAGCCGGTCACCCCGCCCGCCAAGCCCACCAGCAAGGACACGAAGCCCAAGGGCAACACGAAGGTCAAGAAGAAGGCGCCGCCCAACTCGGGTGGCGTGTCGACGTTCGCAACGTGCACCAGCCCGTGCTACTTCTACTCGGGCGTCCTCCGGAACCCCGGTGGCGGCGCAACGATCGACGGCATCAGCGACAACGTCCGTATCAACAAGCCCAACAGGGCGGGCGACTACCACTCGCTCGGCGAGGTCATCGTCCAAAAGGGCGCCGGCTCCTCCATGAACGCAGTGGAGATCGGCTGGACCGTCGACCCTGCTCTGAACGGCGACGACGATCCGCACCTGTTCGTCTACTGGTGGAAGCTGGGTGCCGGCCAGGGCTACAACGGCGCCGGGTTCGTGGACAACGGTGCGGAGCCACTCGACGCCGGGGACAGCCTGGCCGGGGACATCGGCGTGTCCAAGCGGATGTTCATCTGGCACTACAACGGCGCCTGGTGGGTGTCGTACGACAACAAGTACATCGGTTACTTCCCCGACAGCCTGTGGGGTACGGGCGTGTTCACGAACACGACGTACCAGCAGGTCTTCGGCGAGATCGCCGCGACGACCGACCCGACGTGCAGCGAGATGGGCAACGGCATCATGCCCGTCGCCGGCGGCACCACGGCGGCACTCATGGGTTCGCTCAGCAAGATCGTCGGCCAGACGGCGTCGGCGGTGGTCTCGCTGGATCCGTGGACGAGCACAACCGTCACCAGGCCCACATCGTGGGGACTGGTGGCGGCAAGCAGCTACACGTTCCGCTACGGCGGGCCGGGTGATTGCTGACGTGACCCAACGCTAGAGACGGCGGGGTCTCGTGGAGAGGGCTCCGCCGTCTCGGCACTATAAAATCGGTCAGGCCGGTGAACACCGCCTTCGGTGTTCACCGGTCGCCGGATCTCATACCGCTACTCAACTGTTGCATCCAAGTTCACGCATCACCCAAACTGTGGTTTAATACGATTAACAATTAGTGCTAAAGGATCGCCCATGAACCCCGACCAACAGCCAAAAAAACGAATAGTTCTTGTAGAGGACGATCCCGCGCTCGCTGAAATTTATAAAACTCGCCTTGAGGCCCAGGGCTACAATTGTTTTGTTGCCTACAACGGGATTATTGCCCTGTACTTTATCCAGAAAGACAGGCCCGACCTCGTACTGCTTGACCTTATGATCCCAGACATTTCGGGCGGCGATGTGCTGCGTACTATGCGTAAAAGCTCGTGGGGTAAAGATATTCCGGTGTATGTTATTTCAAATCTGAGCGAAGCGCAAGCGCCGCCGGATATCCATGAACTAGGTATTTCAGGCTACTCTGTTAAAGCCAATCTCCCATATGGCGAGGTAGATGTCATTGTAAACACCATTTTAAAGCCGAATGGAGGGGACACTTCCGGCTCAGCGCAATCCCAAAACCCAACGCATTCCTAGAAACGTTCAAGCTCTTCCGCAAGCCGAGAGGCTTTTCTCGGCCGCATCCTCACTCCCGGGAAAACAAGCAATAGCACAAGAATCGCTTGAGTCGCAAATATATACAAAGGGTAAAGCGACATCGTGATGTGCCAGCTAGTGAGAGCAAAAAGGTTAACGAAGGCTGCAACAGTACCAATGACCCATGACAAAGTATTTTCAGTTTTAGGCTGCGCGTATACTTTTTTAAAGAGGGGTAGCCAGCCCATGAGCTCGGCAAAAATACTCAAATAGAGCGCCACGACAGGATTATCCGTGATAATCCAGCCAGCAATACCCATAAAGGCGCCGATTAAACATGCGACATCAAGTTTACCTAACCCGCCCACGCCATACTTGAATGAAAGAATAAACACTACTAGTTGCAACACTGCATATACCAATGCCAGCCATATGGTGTCCCTGGCGCCCGACGCAAAATAACTAATTAGCGTCACTATACTTATAAACGACCATATAGCAAATGTGGTCCGCTGCGGCTTAGTCTCACCCTTGAATATACTAATAAAATAGGGGATAAAAGCTATAAATGCGAGTAGGCCCGCAATAATGCCAAGTGTTCCGGGTGTCATGCGGTGCGAATAATGTTGATAATAAGTGGTTCGGACATACGCTTCATTCTAACAAAGTTCGCAAGAAACTCGCCGCACACGCTACTGCACAAAAATGATGCCGGAAACAAATAGGATAATAAATTTGTAACGCTGCCGTGCTACACTTGCAATGTAATAGCATGCCAAATAAGGCGATGAAAAGGTAAAAAATGCAAAACAAAACGGTCGCAAGAACGGTAGGGGCTCTGTTTATAACGGGTACGGTGGCGGGTATTTTAAGTGTGGCAGTTACCGGTTCAATCTTGAATAGCCAAGACTATCTTGCCAAGATCGCAGACAATGAAGGCCGCGTGGTCATGGGAGCACTATTTGTGCTTATTATGGCGTTCTCGCTTGCTATGATTCCCGTTATATTGTTCCCCATCTTCAAAAAATATAATGAGGCACTGGCCCTGGGAGCTGTTCTTTTTAGGGGCGCGCTAGAGACATTCATGTACATAACCATTGTCATAGGATGGATTCTTCTTATTGCACTGAGCCACCAAGAGGGGATCGCAACCGATACCAGCCTACAAGCCACCGGCACACTCTTACAAACCGCCGGAACATGGAGCGCGCATATTCTGGCAATCGTGTTTAGCCTTGGCGCCCTCATGGTTTACTGCCTGTTTTACATCTCTAAACTTATCCCGGTATGGCTATCTGTATGGGGGATAGCGGGGGCGATTTTATACCTCGCGACATCGCTGTTAGTAATGTTCGGGCTTACCGATTTCGGCATGTTAATGGCGCCGCTCGCCCTTCAAGAAATGGTATTGGCAGTATGGCTGCTCACCAAAGGCTTCCGTTCGGGCGGCGAGGTAAGCGCTACGCGCCCAAAGCCCTAAGGCCGTAGAATACCAAAAACGCCGGCCACACTATGGCTTTAATGAGCGCCAAAATAAATCCCCAGAAATCAGGCGATTGATTAAAGAAGTACACAACCGCGCCTATGTACGCCATGCACAGCACAAACCCCATAGGCGCTTGCTGATTCGTTATTTTAATGAATGAATTGTCACCTTTAGTCATACGATGCCCCCTTTATAGTTGCATTGTAGCAGAAAAAACGGCGGCGCCAGTACTACTCTGCAACAGTAATTCTCTGCTGCAGGTAACTATCGATAAGATTTTGAGCCGCCGGAAAGAGATTACTGGGAATGTCACTAACAGCAAACCACTCCCACTTCACCCAGTCATCCCGTAAAATAACTTTGGGCTCACCATCCATCTCCGCAACTACTCCCACACCAATAAAATGATTACCGAGGGCGTAATTGGCATTGACACTAATAATCTTGTAGGTTGTCACGTTGCAATCAAATTCTTCTTTGATATTCCGTTTAACAGTCTCACCCATTCTCTCGCCAAAGTGAATGTCGCGCCCGGGGACGCCATACACTTGTTGACCTTCATATCGCCATTGATCGGTCATAAGCCCTAAAAGAATGTGGCCAGCCCGCATCACAAGAATATCCACGCTGATGCCAGGAAGCTTGGTCATGAAGGGTAGTATAACAGAAGCTTCGAACACGTATAATGGTAGGGAAGGAGGGCTCGTGAGCAAGCATGAATTTATCACGCTCCCCAATGTGGGCGCTTGGAGATTGAGAGGCGCGTATGAGGGGTATGAGGTTGTCCGTTTTACCCAAAAAGACAGCACACTATTTATAGAAGGGACGAGCGTAGGCGTAGAAGAGGATGTACCGTGGAGCATACATTACGCCCTTGAGATAACCAATACTTGGCACTTCCGTCGTGCCACAGTGACAGACTATGCAGGCAATGAACTTAGCATACTTGTTGATGGCGCGGGCTCTTGGACCGTCAATGGCCTTCCCAGCCCAGAGCTAGCCGGTTGCGTAGATATCGATTTTGAAGCCTCGGCGGTCACTAATACCCTGCCGGTCCATAGGCTGGCGCTGCCCATCGGCCAGCGGGGTGAAAGCACCGCCGCCTATATACGCACCAAGGGGCTAAAGGTTGAGCGGCTCGATCAGTCATACACCCGTCTACCTGACGTGGACAACAAGATACGCTTCGATTACACCTCGCCTCGTTTTGGCTACCATGACATGCTCCAGTTTGACAGAGATGGGCTTGTAAACACCTATCCAGGCATCGCGGTACGAAAAAAGTAACCCGCTAGAGGCCTCAAGCCGGAGCTAAATAGCTGCATCGTCGTAATGCCACGCAGCTGGCGTTAGTTAGCCCTCTACTTCAACCAAAAATCCGCCGTAGGCCATACGCTTCATATCAAAAGGCATAGCCTCTGGCCCTTCTTCCTTGCCCATCTCTTCCATAACTTTGGCGTTCACTTGATCGCGGTGCTCTTTAGATTCAAAAGTAATGAACGAGAACCAAACCGTTTCGCCCTCTGCCGCACCGGCCATCTCGCCGAAAGCGCGGGTTGTTTCGCCGCCCATGTCCTGGGGAGTGAGATCATCGCCACGGCATTCGTAATAACTGAGCGCACCGTGCTTCATCCACATGTCGCGGCCGAGCGAGGCCATTTTTTTGTACTCGTCTGTTTTGTCCGACGGCACCACCAATACAAATCCGTCAACATATTTTGCCATCTGTCACCCCCTTGTCTGTTGCAGTTTTTCTAGCCTTATTTTACCATAAGCGGCATCTGAACCTGGGCCAACGGCCCTACTTTACTTTTTGCCAAACTCTTTTTGTGCGCGCTTGTAGCTAGCGGTCACTAAACGCTCTAAGACTTTCACATCTACATCATCTAGTTTGTTGATGTACAAACAGCCGACGCTCGTGGTATGTTTGCCCAAATCTTTTATAAGCTCAGGATGGTTACGCGGATACACATACAAGGTTAGGTTTTGCTTGCGCGGCGAAAAAGCGGCGAGCGGCCAGTCGCCTTCTTGCGAGCTGCGCTCAGACTTATAGTGGTACATGCCAAAGCCGATCATGCTCGGCCCCCACATTTTAGGCTCCATTCCAGTGACCCGCTTATACATTTTAAGGAGTTCGAACCCGTCTTTACGTCTGGTTTCGTTCTCGACACTGTTAATAAAATCTTCTACGCTCGCGTCGTTGACCTTGGTTTTAATCTCTGCCATGAGGGTATGGTAGCAGATTATATACGGCAGGGGATACCCTACCTATATCGCCCCAGCGCCCATCCTCGCAAGTCGCCAGTCATGACCTCAATAGGTTCGATTACACCGCTCGCCACGGCTTCGTCATACGCCCGTTTGGGCCCAAGCGGAGACCAGGCATAACGCGGCACATAATCGTCCATGATTACGAATGCGCCAGGCTTTGCGAGCTTATGCAGGCTTGCAAGATCGCTCGCGGCTGCTTCGTAACTATGACCGCCATCGATAAATACCAGATCGAATGGCCGAGGCGTTTTGTAGACAGGAACGGCCTGACGCGAGTCGCCAATAACTAGCTCCAAGTGCACATGGGGAAAGCGCTGCCTAATATATGCCGCCCCGCGTTCCACATAAGCATGCTCGCCAATGTCAAACGAAGTGATGGTTTTGGCCCCCAGATTCGCAAAGGCAAATGCGGAATGTCCCGCGTTGAATCCTACTTCTGCCACATGCAAAATGTTTTGCTCGGCAAACAAACGCTCAAACCAGTAATATTGTTTGGGCCGCATAAACCCTTCTATTTTGAGCGATTCACGCAGACCGTACTGGCGGGTCAGCCCTCTGAGCGGCGAGGGGTCAAAAAGCACATACAACGCTCGTTGCGCGACAAATACCATGCGTGACAACGGGACAACATTGCCTTTTACTGGCTGATTTGCAAAATCTTTTTTAGGCATACCAGCAATAGTATACTCTTATTGCATGACAACCAAGCCTCACGACTTACAACTTGCCTTTGAGCCGAGCGCCCAATATATACCCGCTACGCTCACACCGTTACTTGCCCAGATAATCAACTGCTACCAAGAGCATCATTCAAACCTGCGCGCGGTGTATGTAGTAGGAAGCACGGCGCTTGGTGATTTTATCCCAGGCATGAGCGACATAGATATCATTGGCGTTACCGACAGCCCGGTCTCAGAAAAAGCAGATCTGGCGAGACGAGGCGATCTCACGAAATTGAGTAACCAATGGCAAGAAATAACCTTCGTTGACAACGCAGCAATAAGCCGGCAGGAGCTAGAGGCCGCTAAGCGTACGCCACCTGCTGAGCTACAAATATTCAGGCTAAGCACGAGCGCCGTTCGCGTATGGGGCAAACCAGGAACTTACGAATCGATGCGCCCGAGCGTTGAAGAGCTAGCCTACAATAGAACCTGGCGAGCAGCAGGCTACATGGCCAACTACCGCGCCGGCATTATTATGGAGGCGTTTCGGCAAGAGCCGCGGCGTCATATTAAATCGTGTGGAAAATCGGCCATGCGGGTACTATCTAGCATCACCATATTACGGGGCGCGCCACTGCATATGTCGCTAGAGCGCACAGCCGAAGCCGTGGAGCAATATGTGCCAGAGGCAGCTCACATCAAAGACAAAGCGATGGCAATAATAAAAAATCCGACCGTCCCACTAGAGCAAGCAATGGCCATTGCCGACGAAGCTATAGCACTGTTCTACCAACTTAATCCCGATGCCCCACACAAAGTAATCACCAACGCGGCAAATCAGTTTTTACCCACAGCGACTG
>DATIBT010000010.1:0-4954 GCA_035457345.1 Saccharimonadales bacterium (SeqCode)
TGCCCTGAAGCGACTGGTGAGTGAGCTATCCAAAACCGGCTGCGGTAACGTGCAGCTCCCGCCGCCAACCTACTGGAAGTAACGTGCGTTGAAGACGCCCCGCGCCCCGGCCACTCTGGCTGGATAAGCGCGGGGCTCTTCAATTTGATAGGCATAATCTTACACTGCGGCCGCTCACCGCCCAAGTAAAACACCCCCGTCGGGGAGGGGTGTTTTACTGCTATTTTTCCTGCGACTTTTCGAGCGCTCGCTGCGTTGCATCAACATAGGTATCTACGAACGGCACATAGTGCAACATGGAGAGTATCCACAGCAGTAGCGCAACGACAAGGGTGCCGCCCACTACGCTCCCAAAGCCAAAGAACACTCCCCGAACAAAATTCATCACGTAAATTTGGTTGCGGTGCTTGTAAAAGTCCTGGAAGAGCTCTTCCATCATGGCACGCGGAGCGCCTTTGACTTCGTTGTCGCGGATTGTTTTGGCTGCGGATGTTACGCCCACAAGACCTACCTAGCGCCTACTGCTACTGCGAGTCGTGCTGTCTTTATCGAACTCTTTCTTGGCGGCATCGGCAACATGACTGGCGCGTTCTTTGACATCTTCAGCACGGTGTTTCGCTTCGTCTACCATATCTTCAGCTTTGTGCTTTACTTGGTCGACTTTGCGTTTGGCTTCATCTGATACTTCGCCGGCTTTACGCTTAATGTCGGCACGCGTCTCTTTGCCACTCTTAGGAGCGGTTAGCATACCTGCGACAAGCCCAGCTACCGCGCCTACAATCAGCCCGATTCCGAAACGTGGTTTAGCCATACTATTTATCCTCCTTCTTATTACGTCCCTTGGTGAATTTGGTAATGGTATCAATAATGAAATTCGAAACCATTGCCGGTGCAAACGCCTTGCCTGCCATTGTTGCAACATTCTCTACCTGTTCGACGGTGCGTTTTGCAGAGTCCGCCACAGTGTTAATCTTTTTAGCAATGACTATCAGGTAGGCCACTAAGATGATTGCAAGAGCCAGGAAGACCGCAAGCGCCACCGAGAGAAAAATAACCAAGACTTCTGCAGCTGTCATAGAGACATGCTCCTATTTACTTGCTTTTAGTATAACAGCCGCCGCACGGCAAAATCCAGCTCAAGCTTAAGCGGTTGGAGCCGAACCGCCACGGAACGCTTTGATGACAAATAGCAGAATGACAGCACCAACAATGGCAACGAACAAACTCCAAAAGTTGAAGCCCGTAAAGCCGCTACCGCCAAGCATGTTAAAGATGAATCCCCCAATAAGGGCACCTACCACGCCAACGACGATATTAGCCATAACACCCATTGAGGCATTAGTACCGGCAATCATAGATGCGATCCAGCCAGCGATACCGCCAACAATCACCCAAGTAAGAATTTCCATATGTCCTCCTTAATGTTTACAATTCTCATTGTAATTTCAGGTGGCGGACAATGATGTAAGCTTTTTAACGCTTAGTTTGCGGCAATTTTCTTTAGGTAGTCGCGGAAATCCGGGCCAATGTCTTCGCGGCGCAAGGCAAAATCAACAATGGTCTTCATGTATTCAAGTTTGTCGCCAGCGTCGTAATAGCGGCCGTTTTTAATTTCGGCGGCCATGACTTTTTTGCCGTCTTTGAGCATGAGCTTAAGCGCGTCGTTGTACCATAGCTCGTCCCCTTCTGTCATTTGTTGCTGTGCCTGGCGCAGATAAGTAAAAATGTCGGGCGTGAACAAAAAACCACTCACGGTCGCAAGGTCAGATGGCGCGTTTTCTTTGCCGGGCTTTTCGACAATGGCAGTGGCGTCAATCACGCCCTCCTCTACTTCATTACCAGCGGCAAAGCCGTAGCGTGAGTAGTCGCCATCTTTGGTGGCGCGGATACACGCCAAGGTGGAGGCATTGTACTTCTGGTACACGTCAATTAATTGCTGGAAGCGCACGGGGGTGGCGTCGATAAAATCATCGCTCCAAGTGTAAATAAATGGCTCGTCACCAATAAGGTGCGCTACGTTCATAAGTGGCGTACCGTTGCCATATGGCCCCTTCTGGCGAACGTACACAAAATTGGCCATCTGCGAGACTTCTTGCACCATCTTAAGCAGGGGTTCTTTTTTAGGGCCGCCCATTTTAAGGTTGGCGATTAAGTCTTCAGTCGGGCTGTCAAAATGGTCTTCTATGGCGCGCTTAGCCTGGCCAGTGACAATAATAATATCTTTAATGCCAACCGAGATAAGCTCCTCCACGACATGCTGAATAATTGGCTTGTCTACCAATGGCAACATTTCTTTTGGCATTGCTTTTGTCTGCGGCAAAAAGCGCGTGCCAAAGCCCGCGGCAGCAATAACGGCTTTTGTTGGTAATTTAGTCATGGTTACTAGCCTTTCTGGGTCCTACACCCCAAGTTGTTTACGAATGTGTTCGCTCAAGACGGCCGGGTTTGCCTTGCCCTTGCTTGCCTTCATAGCCAGGCCAACCAAAAAGCCGATTGCTTTTTGCTCGCCGTTTTTTACATCTGCCGCGGCCTTAGCGGCAGCAGGGTCGCTGAGCACTTGCTTAACGATATCATCAATAGCACTGGCGTCGTTTTCTTGCAAGTAGCCAAGTTTGTCAGCCAGATCAGCGGCCGTAGTATTGGCATGGTGGCGCAGGGCTGCAAGCAGGGCGTCAACGTTATTCGAGCTTAGCTTGCCGTCTTTGCGCATAGCGAATACTTCAGCAAAGGTTGCCGCGTTTGGCAATACCCCAATTTCTTTTTCTTCTTTCACTAACCCCTCAACATAGGCCACGTCCCGGTTTGCCATATAATTAGCGGCAAACCGCGCAGATTCAGCATCCTTTTGGGCGAGGATAGTATCCACGTAAGCGGTGCCGGTCAGTGCGTCGCGCAGAATGAGCGTTTCGGCAGTTTTTGCGTCGATCCCTTTAGCAGCGAGCTCATCACGAAGTTGCGGCGGCAGTTTGGGCATGCCAGCTCTTACGCTGCTAATCATCCGTTCATCTAGCTCAATTGGTGGAATGTCCGGCTCGGGGAAATACCGGTAATCCTGCGCGTCTTCTTTGCTGCGTTGACTGACTGTTTTTTGCTTAGCTTCAACCCAGCCACGGGTTTCCTGCACAATTTTCTCACCCTTTTCTAGCAGTTCAATCTGGCGCTTTATTTCAAACTCTACCGCGCGCTCAACGGCGCGGAACGAGTTGAGGTTCTTAGTTTCGGTGCGTGTGCCCCACTCTTTGGCGTCTTTTTTGGCAACCGACACGTTAACATCAAAACGCATGTTGCCGTGTTGCAAATCGCCATGCGTGACACCCGCGTATTTCATGAGCAGATACAGCTCTTGCGCATAAGCCTTGGCTTCGGCTGCGCTGTGCATGTCTGCCTCGCTGACAATTTCAAGCAGCGGCGTACCGGCACGGTTGAGATCTACCAAGCTATAATCGGCACCGCTTGGGTGGGTGGATTTGCCAGCATCTTCTTCTAGATGGGCGTGGTGTATGCGCACCGCCACAGTACCGTCACCCACAGGCACGTTTATTTTTCCGGCTAGCACAATAGGACGGTGCAATTGGGTAATCTGATATCCTTTGGGCAGGTCGGGGTAAAAATAATGTTTGCGGTCAAAGCTGCTCACGCGGCCAATGTCGGCATTCATAGCCAGCCCGGCACGCACTGCGAGTTCAACCGCTTTCTCATTTAGCACAGGCAGAGTGCCAGGCAGCCCAAAACAAATTGGCGAGGTGACTTCGTTGGGCTGCTTGCCGCGGTCGTCATTACTCGCCCCAGAAAACAATTTGGTAGCGGTCTTAAACTGCACGTGACATTCAATGCCAATTGTTGGGATATACCTGTCTATAACTTCTTGTTTTAGCATTAAAACGCTCCTAGATCTTTTAGGGCGGCACGGAACCCTCGCAAGGCCTGGTCCACCGTCAGCGCATTGAGTGGCACATTTTGCTCGTGCGCCAGTCGATTGCGAAGTTTGTGAGCTTGCCATACATTGTCATTGTTCATAAAACTGCCGCGAGCACTTTTTAAGCGGTCGCCCATGGTTTGGCCAGGGTAGCCGCGATGCTTAAGAGCGTGATCCAGAAGCTTATCGGCCTCCAGTACCGCCAGCTGCAGCCCGGCACCGCCGTTGTTTTTGTAGCCTTCAATCATGTGCCATTGCTTTTGGTAGTAAGCGTGGTCGAGGCCGCTCCGTTGCTTATTAAGCTTGCCAATGCCCGCAAATAACACCACACCCACAAGCAGCACAACCGCCAGAGCGATAAGGGGTAAACTATCCACGGTTTGCCCCCTCTAGCTGGTGGCCAAGCGCAAACAGCAACGCGTCATTACGCTGAGCAGCAAGCAGTTGCATACCCACGGGCAGGCCATTTTTATCTTTACCCGCCGGCACGCTAATACCAGGCACGCCGACAAGGTTAGCGGCAACGCTCAAAATATCTGCCAAGTACATCTGAAGCGGATCGCTGGCGTTCTCGCCAATCTTGAAAGCGGTGGTTGGGGCAACCGGGCCAATGAGCACGTCATACTCAGTGAATGCCTTGGCAAACTCGTTAATAAGTTTGGTACGGACGGTTTGCGCCTTGTGGTAATAGGCGTCAATGTAGCCGCTGCTAAGCACATAGGTGCCGATTAAAATGCGGCGTTTGTTCTCGGCGTTGAATATCTCTCGGGTCTGACCATAGAGGTCTTGCAGGCTCTGCGTCTCGGTAGCACTTTCGCCGAATTTAATGCCGTCGTAACGGCTAAGGTTGCTGCTTACCTCGGCGGGGCACACAATGTAATAAATAGCCAAGCTAAGCGGTAGCGTTGGCAAGCTCACTTCTTCTACCGTGTGACCGAGTGCTTTTAGCGTTTCGGCTTGAGCGCGTACGGCGTCGCGGACCTCTGGCTGCACTGCCTCGCCCATATACTCTTTAACAATGGCGATCTTGAGTTTTTT
>DATIBT010000011.1:0-15896 GCA_035457345.1 Saccharimonadales bacterium (SeqCode)
TGGCGGTGCGGCGGCCTCTGGCTGGCGGTGCGGTTTAAAGTGTGCATAGGCATGACGAATAGCTAGCGCTGTCAGCATGCCCATCAAGAACACGTTCACTAGAAGAAAAATTTGCAGAAATGTTTCGCCCATACCCTTATAACCGCGTTAATACTAAATACATTGCTGAGAGCCCGACGCCTAAAATAACAATGACGAGCGCCGAAAGTTGAACCACACCCCTGTAAACCGCTGCCTGCGACATAGGGTTACGGCCAACCGAGATAATGCTGCTTTTGATCATGGAATAAATAATGCTCGCCACCACAATAACCATGATGACAAAAATCCCGGCACTAATCAAAATTGGCACCGGACTCACTACTTTACCGGCCAGAGCGTTTGCCAGATTCTGCACAGCCTGCGGGATGAGTGTTTTGTCCGGCTCCTTAAAGTAGTATGCAACATTAATGAGAATGGGGACTTGGCCAAGTGTGACCTCGTGCTCCTTACCGTCTTTATCTTTGTATTTTTGTTTGCTGCTGCCACCTACATCACCTTGGGCCACGCCAACAATACGTACATTGCCGGTAGCCTTCATGCCCACACCGGCGATAGGCGAGGCGGTAATGTGGTCTCCGCGGGCTACCTTGCCATTGATGTCAGAGACAATCACCTGAGCAGTGCCGCTGGTAGCGACTTGCACTTGGTTTTTTTGGCCGTTCGTCACCGAGAGGAGTGAACTGTCTTCGGTGATGGTAACGCCCAGCAGGCCGTCGACATTGTTGGCAGATGCGGCCACAACCTCATCGGTGGAGTTTGCTTTGAGGCTTACTACCGTGCCCAGGGGTAATTTGCCATCGGTCGCGTAACTGCGCGAGATGGCCGTTTCGGCGTAGGCAGCCAGTGGTAGTATCAGGCACAAAAAAACAGCCACGCCAAATAAGCTGTATCTAGCAATAAGTCTGGTAGGACCCCCAAGCGTTTGGCTCTGTGCGCTCATGTAATAGTTCTTTACTCTTATGCTTAAGTATAGCAAAAACGTAAGCTTTATCTGGGCAATTAATGCTACCATAAAAGAAGTAAGGCTGGAGAATCAGCATGCCAAAACAAGGCGGGTTTACACTGCTAGAACTCATTATGGTTATCGTTGCCATTGGTATTTTGGTGACACTTATTCTTTTGTTTAATAAATAAGAAGCTATTCAGAGTATCGTAAAAGCCACTGGTGCCGGTGGCTTTTTTGCTGGCGAGCAATAAAGCATACCACAATAACCCTGAAAAGATCTATACCAAACACGAGCTTTTTACCGTTAAGTTTGCTATTCTAAATAAAACGGGGTAGTTGTGGGACAAACAGAGCAAAAAGCGAGGAATGGATTTTTAGACGCCCTCAAAGGGTTCTCTATCTTGCTTGTTGTGGTTGGCCATGCTATTCAGACGGTTCCGAATTTCGACGACAACATACTTTTCCGTATTATTTATTCTTTCCACATGCCACTCTTTATGTTCTTAAGTGGTGTGGTGGCCGCTTGTAGCCTAAAGCCAATGAACTGGCAATTTATCCGCAATAAAGCGCTTACGTTGGTGGTGCCGTTTATCGCCTGGTATATCATTACGTATCTGGTAAGTGGCGCGTACCAGACAACTCCCGTCTGGGCGTTCTTTGGCCGTTTGGCGTTGGCCCCAGATGTAGGCCTGTGGTTCTTGTGGATTTTGTTTCTCGATTTTTGCATGCTGGCGCTTGTTAAAAACCTGCAGCGGCATATCGGTACGGCTAGCTTTTTGGCTGTGTGGCTTGGCATACAACTATTACCCGAGGTTAGTTGGTTAGGACTACCGCTTCTTAAATGGCATCTTACGTTTTTCTTGGCTGGTTATATTGTGTGGTTTTACCGCGATAAGTTGCATGGTTACTACAAGCCGGCTGTTATTACGAGCGCGGCGATATTTTTGCTTGGCATTTACTTTTGGCGGCGCGTGGGCGACCCGGCATTTGCCGGCAAATTGCATGCAGTGCTGACCCGTTTCAACATTAATCAGTTTTATCCCACCCTATTGCTCATGTATCATTATGCGATGCCATTTGCCGGCATAGGCCTGGTTACTTGGGGAGTAATGCGGCTAGCGCGTAACAAATACGCCTATGCAACGCTAGCTTGGCTTGGGGTGTACACCCTCGACATTTACGTGAGCCACCAGTACTTTTTCCCATACGCAGTCGGACAGGGCGTACTGCATTACGTGTCCGCGGCGGTTGTTGCGCTTGGCTGCTCCCTACTGCTGTCCTTCTTGGTGTTGCGCCGTAGTGCCGTCCTGAGCCGTGTACTGCTTGGGGGGCGCGGGTCATCTTGGGGTTGGGGCATTCGGCGTCGTATTAGCTGGATGTGGACAAAGCTTGTTCGCCGCCAGTCACAAGTAGTTACGTCAAACGAGCTTAGCTAACTAAGTAGCTCGGCGTTCGCGGCCATAAACACCATATTTATTTTGCCATTACAGTCAAAGCCAAATGATACGACCATATTATCTTTCGATCTTCCAACGTAAGCGTTATCTGGGAAATACTGCTTATACGAACCAGCTTTGTACCCAGCGATTTCTGTGGATGGCAAAGAGAAGTTCCAGGGTGCAAGGCCAGTCTGCGTGTATTCAAGGCTCTTTACGGCGTCGGCTGGGGATTCGTCACCTCCTTTTTCAGAGGCGGCAATCACTACCCTGACCGAATTTGCCATATATCCCTGCAGAGCTGCCGTATTTTTACTGCTTATAGCGTCGGCAATATTTTGGGCAAGCATTTGCGTGGCGGCATTGGCGCACTGTGCGGTCTTGGGCGCTGTGGTGCTATTTGCTTTTAGCGCCTCCTGGAGTTGTTTCTTGCTCTGCTCTAGTTGGCTCTGTAGCTGTTTTTTCTCGTCATCTGTTTTTTTGTCATGGTCTATACACATCCACCACTGCCATCCCAGCCAGCCAATAATAAGCAACAAAAGAATAATGATGCCGAGCAATATCTTACTGATGGGTTTTGAGCGTTTTGCCTGTTGACCGGTTGGTTTTAGCGGTTGTGTTGACTGTGTTTGTGTTTGTTCGTCCATATAAAGACGCCTTGTTTATATGGTTTAGTATACGCTAAGTGCCTGAGAAAGTTAGCGGTCGGCTTTGTCGTCTTCGCCCCGGTCCTCTAGGTCTTCGCGCAGATCATCATCTTCGTTGAGGCCAAGCTGGTCGTCCGTTTTGGCGAGCGCTGGCCCGAGCTCGCCAACGCCACCAACTACGCGGCTGCTTGGGTCGTCGCCAATTTCGTTCGACACAGCGTCGCCTTTACTTGTATCTAAATCATCTTGGTAGCCTTGGAGGCCACCTTTTGGGTCGTTTCCATTGGTGCCGCGCGGGTCGGGATTGAGGTCGCCGGGCACTTTTACCACCTGGTTAAAACCATCCATCTGCATTCCTCCGTTTGTGGATTCTATTATGATGCCCAGTTGTGCTGGGGCAGTGAAGTATTTCGCTAAGTAAAAAACGCGGAGGAATGTATACTCTAAAGTGACTATGCTGTCGTTTGTTTGGACGCCGTCCTCGTATTGGACGCCACCTTTCCCGTTGATTTCGGGGGCAGGCGGGACAGAAACATACACACTGGGCCAAAGCCGGGAGCTTACTCGCCGGGGCATACAAAACCAGGTTGTAACCTTTAGAATGGGGAAAGATGACGGACGAAGTACGGCACCAGGCGTGCCTTATGTTGATTTCTCTGCACCCGCCGATGCCGAACCGTTAAAGGGTGACGTGATATTCGTCACCGAACCACTCGATATAGCAACCGAACAAACACCCTACCTTATCATGCATTGCCCGCCGGTTGTTGGCCGCACGAAAACGTTTTACCGCAAAGGGTATGCAAACCGCAAGCTCATCACTAACAGCAAACATTCGGCGCGCAAGTGGGCAGAATACTTAGATACGCCGTTCGAATCTATTGGTCTCGCCTACCCGTTTGCTGATGCGGCATTTAGCAGGGCAGAGGCCGCACCGCGCCAGGCAGGCCCAACGCGGGTACTATTTGCTGGCCGGCTGACAGCCGATAAAGGGTTTTATACCTTGCTTGAAGCACTCACCTTTTTTATTGACGATTCAGATTTTGAGTTCATCGTTACTACCGCTGGCGCCAGCTCGGCAGTCGGCAAGATTACAGAGGCTGTTGCTCGTGCTCACCCTCAATTGATCGTCGCTCCTGCGCAGGACTACCCAGACGCCATGGCGCAGTTTCTGACCACGTTCGATGTGGTGGTTATGCCGAGCCACAGCATATTATGGCCAGAACCATTTGGTATGCTCTCTGTTGAGGCGCAACATGCTGGCTGCCGAGTGGTGGCAAGCAATATTGGCGGTTTACCAGAAACAGATTGCGGCGGTTTACATTTATTTGATCCAGACAATCCAGTGGCGCTCGCGGCAGCGATCCGGCGTGCAGGCAAACTGGGGCGGCTTACTAGTGCTGAGCGTAAAGAAGCAGCAAAGAACTTTACCGTGCAGCAGTCTGTTGATCAGTTGCTAGGCGCGATGGCTGCTGACTTGCCTGCGTATCGGCCCCTTTGACCATGGCTAGGGCGTGCAGAATGCTTTGGGCCGCCACGCGCTCGCCATTTTCTATATAAATGGGCCGGCCATCTTTTAAATACTGAATAAGCCCAGGCCGCTTATGCCTGAGCTCCTGCTCTAATGCCGCACGCGCCTCGGATTTATGGCCACCCACCAAAATAGGCAAGAGCGGATCGGGATTGAGTAGCATATCAACATCGTTACCGCTGTCCCCTGCTTTGTAGCCTTCTGTTATGCCTAGCTGCTCAATAAGATAGGTGATTGCAGTCTGTTTGGTGGCTGGCACAATGTCAAGGCAATATTTTTGCACCTCGCTTCCCTCTGGCAGCAACGCATTGTAATGGATCTCTTTGCAGGTAATGACATGGTAGGTGGGAAAAGCACGCTGGAATTCTTTGGCAACAAAGGTGACATCTTCGTCTTCGGCAAAGAAATAGAGACTTACTTTGTGCAGATGTTCCGGCGTGCGCTGGAAGGTTAGGATGAGTTCAGGTGAGTGGTCATTAAGCTCATTCATAAGAGCCGCTGCTTGGGCGGCGACCGCGGTGCGATCAAAACCACTGGCACGCATTAATTTATCGTAGTGGCGGTCGTGCACCCAGCTGCCGTCTTCAGACTGGCGCAGCCAGAGTTCGGTGCCAACAGCTCCAATAACAGCCTCTACTGGCGGGACTTCTCCCATGTTGAGGCGAACCAGTACGCTTGCAAAATCAGCGCCGCTGACCAGAATAATGGGGCAGGTGTTGAGATCGGCCCATTCACGCAGCTCCCATGCCGCGGCAATCGGACGTGACCGGCGGGCGCTATCGATGAGCGTGTCGTCTATGTCGGTGAAAATTGCACGCCGCCCTCGAACTTGCGCCTGTATGAGCTTAAGGAGTTCGGAGGTATCGAGCGGCCAAAGCATGCTCTTATTGTAGCTGAGTACGCCTGAGTTTGGGTAAGAAAGCCGTCGGCAAAGGAGGTGAAGGGGGTGTTGTTTTGCCAAGCAATGCAAGGTGAGCGGCAATGGCCCGGCCAATGCGCGGCCAGGCAAAATGGCGCAGTACGCGGTGGCGGGCGGCTTCGGTGTAGGTGATTTTACCCCTACTAATGACGGTTGCCAGTTTTTGGGCAAGATCGGCGTGTGAGCGCGGTTCTACATGGTGACCGCTCACGCCATCTTCGACCGTATATTGCAGACCGCCGGTCCGTGAAGCGACAACCGGCGTGCCACAAGCCATAGATTCTAAGGGCACAATGCCAAACGGTTCATAGTAAGAAGGCACGGCACACACATCGGCCGCAGCATAGTATGCAGGAATAACAGTTTGCGGCCGGGCGCCCAAGAAGTGCACGTGATCCTGCAGGCGCAGCGAGGTAATAATCTCCTCCAATCGTTTGCGTTCGTCGGCGTCCATTGCCTGGCTAGCTGTAGATGAACCGCCGCCAATTATACAGAGCGTCGCAGTTGGCCATCTTTTAATCAGCTCTGCCATGGCGGTAATGAGAGTGCCTATCCCCTTTCGCCATTCAAGCCGGCCGGCATACAGTACGAGCGGGCCGTCCGCTGGAAGTCCAAGCCGCTTGCGGACATTGCGCGCGGGATAGGGTCGGAAGACGGCGGTATCGACACCGACTGGAATAACCTGTATCTTATCTGCTGGAATGTCAAAAAGACGTACAATGTCATCGCGTTCGTTCGGGCTGGTAGAGATGACGGTGGTTGACTCGTGGGCGATACGGCGTTCCCACGCGTCGCGCACGGCAAAGAACGCGTTACAGTCGTGACTGAGCGCATGCTCATGCTCGAGTGCCTCGCGGCGCATACGGCCAATTGAGTGGTATACATGAGTGAGCGGCAGGCTGTATGCTCTGGCAAGAGCAAGGCCAATGACACCGGAAAACCAATAATGGCTAAAGATTACGTGGTAGGTAAGTGATTCACGCTCGATACGCTGCGAGACGCGACGGGTGAATTCATCGGTTACGTGCAAAAAATCGTCCCTAGGCATTGCACCTTTCGGGCCGGCCTTAACGCGAATTACCCGGAATCCGGGCTGTACGGTTACGACTTCTTGTTTGCTGGCGCGATCCCAGCGGGTGTAAACGTCTACTATTACTCCAAGCTTTGCAAGCAAGGTAGCAACATTCATTACATACACATTCTGGCCGCCAGCGTCTTTGGTGCCGATTTTGGCCAGTGGGTCGGCGTGGTCAGAAATCATTAATACACGCATGATATAAGCTTTCGTGAAGCCCATGTACAATGACCCCAAGCGCACCCAAGTGGCAAGGATTACACATAGTGTTAGCCACTTTATATGATAGCCGATGGTCTTGCCTGGCGTAAAGCCCGCCGGCAGGTGCATAATTCTGGTACACTAATAGTTAAGGGAGTTACATATGGCAAAGAGGAGATGCTTGATTGGCCCAACCCCTAACTGATTTAGAGCGCTATCAGCGTCATATTCGCCGGCAATTACAATCGCTTGCACCAATATTTGGCAATGCGGCAATTGGTGATTTTTCTGGCCAAGTAAAGCTGCCCGAAGAAGAAAATGAGCTGACAGAGTTTTTTGTCGGCGTTCAAATTATCCTTGATACTATTCGCGAAAAGGTTGGCGAACTTGAGACGTCCCTCGCAAAATTACAGGCAGCCAATGACATAATCGCCAGCGAGAAAGCGCGCGTCGAGGCTATTTTGGAAAGTATGGGCGAGGGATTGGTGACGGTGGATGAAAGCTGGCACACGACATACATAAACGAACCGGCCATTAATTTGCTTGGGCAGCATTCACGCGTCGTCGGCCAAGATGCGACCCAGGTGCTGCGGCTGGAAGATGCCGATGGTAATCCCGTACCCGAGAGTAAGCACCCAGTGGCCAGAGCCATTGGCAGCCGCCGCCGTATTAGCGTTGACCTTACAAAACGTCCGGCCTATTACGTGCGTGCGACCGGCACGCAACGCCGCCGCCTCGGGTTCACCATTACCCCTATTATTCGTGAGCGCAAAATTGCGGGCGCTGCCATTGTACTGCGCGACATGACCGACGAGGCTAATATGGACCGGGCTAAGAGTGAGATTATCTCCATTGCCTCCCATCAATTGCGTACGCCGCTCACTGCTATTAGATGGTACGCCACATCTCTGCTCAAAGACGAGGAAGACCTCAGTCCAAACCAGCGCATTGAGTATTTGCAGCGCATACACGACGCCAATCAGCACATGATACAACTGGTTGACGATCTGTTGAATGTGTCCCGTATTGATCTTGGAACGTTAACGCTTGAGCCACGGCCAACGAGCTTGCACGCTACGCTCGACGCCGTCCTAAAAGAATTGGCCGTGGAGATTGCCGGCAAGAAATTGCAGATTATGGAAAATAGCAACAGCCACCTGTACCCTGTCGTTGTTGATCCAAACTCACTGCATATTATTTTGCAAAACCTTATTTCTAACGCGGTGAAATATTCGAACGAGGGCGGTCAAGTCCACATAACCCTCCAGCAACAAACGCACAACGCGCTCATTGCCGTTAAGGACCATGGCGTGGGCATTCCAGCTGAACAACAAGTAAAAATATTTAGCAAACTATTCCGTGCCAGTAATGCTCAGCGAGTCGCAGTAGACGGCAGTGGCCTGGGGCTATATGTGACAAAAGCTATGGTAGAGCGTACGGGGGGCCGTATTTGGTTCGATTCAGTAGAAGGGCAGGGGAGCACATTTTATATAACGCTCCCGTCAAAAATAGATGAAAAGGAGGAGGGGTAATGTCTAAGAAAGTATTGGTCGTAGAAGATGAGCTGCCATTGGCGCAAGTGTTAGGCGATAAACTCAAAGCCGTGGGCTACGAGGTAAAAACAGCGGGAGATGGCCAAACCGGTCTCACGAAGGCGCTCGACTGGAAACCGGATTTGGTGCTGCTCGATATTGTTATGCCCATAATGGATGGCATGACCATGCTGCACAAACTGCGCGCAACACCGGAAGGCAAGAACATGTCAGTTATCCTCTTAACCAATCTAAGTGACAGTGAGCACGTATACGATGCCACGGCTAACGGTGTCTTCGATTTCTTGGTTAAATCCAACTGGGACGTAGATGATCTTGTAGACGAGGTCCAAACTCGCCTAGCTCCCCTTAGTTAGCCAGGCGGCGGCCCGTTTAGGGTCGTCAAAATACCGTACATTACTACGACCAATTGCTTTGAGCATAAGGTTGGTGCCAACACGCATGAGCGTCGTGCCGTCGCCGATCATGGCTACACGGTCGAATACCATTGTTTTTGCCAGGTCGGCCACCATGCGGCGGGCGGGGATATCAGTGTGGCCAATCTTGGTTATGTCATCAAAAATGAGGCGCGGCTTATGTTGCGCCTCTTGTTTCTCTAGGAGTAACTTAACTTCGTCGCCCATAGCCTTCACGCTCTCGGCGGTTTGATCGCCAACAACAGATACATAAATATAGCCGTCGTTGTGTAGGTAAACCGTATTTGCCATGAACTTCCTTAGTGCCTATTATAAACTATGTAAAGCTTATGGCTCATCATACAGTACGCCACCCTGTACACCGTAAGAAATCCCACAGACAAACCGAGACATTTGATTATATTGTGCGGTTTTTTGTGGTCGCCACTCCCTTGTTTGAGTTGCCTCAGGCTTGGCAGATATATGCAACGCAGAGCGCGCGCGACGTCTCGCTGCCAACCTGGATTTTCTTTTGCATTGCGGATGTGGTGTGGATTGTGTATGCGTGTAAGCTAAAGAGCGTGCCGCTGCAGGTGACCTACTCGTTGTATTTGGCAATTGAGATAAGCATTGTAGTGGGTATCCTGCTGTATTCCTGACAAGCTTATGATACAGTGAAATTAACTAACGCCGGGGGTAGTATGGCCCAACCTAATCACACCATTTTAGTAATCGATGACGACGCAATGTTGCTCGGCAGCATTGCTGACGCGCTGCAAGCAGTCGGTTTTACTGTTATCCAAGGACACAACGGCAAGGAAGGGCTTGAGTTGGCTTTGCAACATCATCCGGACCTTATCCTTACCGACAATCTTATGCCCATTGTAAACGGCGTAGATATGATTGTTGGCTTGCGTAAAGATGAGTGGGGCGCACGCGTGCCTGTTATTATTATGACCAACATGTATTCAGCGGATATGCTGAACGAATCGCTGCAAGCCGGTGCGACCGATTACATTATGAAATCGGACGTCAGTCTCGATAAGGTTGTCGATTTGGTCAAAAACCGCCTAAAGGTAGACTAGGAGCAGCCAGGGTGGAACTACCAAAGAGTACTGAACGCAGCTCAAGCACCGCATTGCTCCTTATAACTATTATTGTGGTAGGGATTTTTCTTCTTTCGTTTACAAGCGTACAGGGCGCGAACGAGCGTAATCGCCGGGCCTTGGAAGAGCGGGCGGCGTCCATTGCGGCAGCTTTTGACCCAAGTGCCATCTTGAAGCTCAAAGGCGACGCAACCGATAGCGCACGGACGGAGTACAAAGAGTTAAAATCGCGGCTCATCGCCCTGAAACAGATTCACAGTGATGCTCGGAATATTTACTTAGCTGGCCAACGCGACGGTGAAATTTTCTTTTACGCAGATTCCGAACAACTTGGCAGCTCGCTTTATTCGGCCCCGGGCGACACCTATCCCGAGGCGACGGCCGCTCTCAAAAACATGTTCTTTAGCTCTCCTTTGCCCACTGCAGAGGGCCCTATTAATGATCATTACGGTACGTGGGTTTCCGGCCTCGCTCCTATATTTGACCCCCGCAGCGGCCGTGTGCTTGCCGTAGTAGGCGTCGATGTAGACGCGGTCAGCTTTAATCAAGCTCTCTTAGGTGTGCTTGATCTCCCCTTGGGCGGTGGCCTCATGCTCCTGGCAATTGTGGGTACCTATGAGTGGTCTCGCCGCCGCCAACAGCAGTTAACGCGCCTAAAGAGTGAGTTAGTATCTATTGCTTCGCATGAGCTGCGCTCCCCTCTTGTGGGTATGCGTTGGGCCATCGAGGGCCTTCTCAAATCAGTAAACAACAAGGCCGAAGAGGACAAACTGCGCGCCATCTATAATAGCGTGATCCACATGCAAATGGGCGCCGAAGATATTTTACAGTTCACAGCCCTAGAGCGGGGTACGCAAAAGTTAACCAAAAAAGAATGTGACGTCAGAGCGCTAGTGCAGGAAATCATGGATACCCAACGCCTCGTCGCTCTTCAGAAGAGTGTAAACCTCGTGTTGGATGACTCTTGGCCGGATAAAGTTATTGTTACTTGTGATGCCGACCGAATGAAGCGTGCCTTGCACAACATTACCTCTAATGCCATCAAATATACCCGAGTAAATACAGCAGTAGTGTTTCACTACGAAAAAGTAGACGGCAAGCATCATGTATCTATTATTGACCACGGTATTGGCATTCCTAAGACCGAACAAAAGCGTGTTTTCAGCGGATTTTACCGCGCAAGCAATGCAAAGGCTACAGGCGAAGGTGGCACCGGCATGGGGTTATATCTCACCCGCGCCATCTTGGCCCAACATGGGGGAGATGTGGGCTTTAGCTCAGAAGAGGGCAAGGGCACCACGATGACACTCATTTTACCATGAGCATTATTATTGACATTTAAGCAACTTTGTTATACAATGTGCTTATTCTTAATGAGGCAGTGAGACGCCTCAGAGGAAGGAGTACAGTAATGAAAGTTGCCCGTATTGTAAGCGCAACTGCTGCAACTGCAGCACTCGTGATAAGCGTTGCTACCCCAGCACTCGCTTGGCACCCTGAAGGTAAAATTAAGAAAGAGGTCATGAATCAGACTACTAGCAGCGCCTTGAGCGATGCTAACACCGCTGGTTCGGCTGTGGCTACCAAGCCTGGTGACGTACTTAAGTATGTTATTACGGTAAGTAACGTAGGCCAGCCTGATAATAGGGGTTGGAATGACATGGCTAAAACAGTCATGACTGATACCCTGCCTGCTGGCGTAGAGCTTGTGAGCAACCCTAGCCAGCGCACTATTACTGAAAACATCGGCTTAGTTAAGCCGGGTGAATCGGTTAAGAAAGAATACTTAGTAAAAGTAACCAGCCAAACAGACGGGGCAGTCATCGAGAACAAAGCTTGTTTCACCGGTGACAGCACTGCTAACGACAATCCTCAGAAGGGTTGTGATGTAGCGAATGTTAAGGTGAACGTTCCTGAAGTTCCAAAGACTCCAGAAACCCCTAAGACGCCTGAGACGCCCGTTACCCCAACTACTCCTAAAGAGGACACTCCTGCTGTATTGCCCGAGACCGGCCCAGAAGCCCTTATTGGCGGTGCACTAGGCGTCTCTGGTTTGGCTTACGGTGCTAACGTCTATCTGCGCTCACGGCGCAACCTGCTGACCGCTCACAAGCGTTAAGCTGCCGTTCATACAAAAACAGCTTCCATTCGGGAGCTGTTTTTGTAATAACCGAGTCGTACAAGTTACTCTGTTAATTCCTTAAGGTGGGCGCGGAGCCACTCATCGAGCGAACCACCCCCGCTGGCACCCATGGCTACAACCATATCTCCTGCGCGCAGGTGTTTTTTGATAGCCTCTCCAAGGGCGCCGTCGATTTCGGCCGGTTCTGCAATCGACGGGTCGCTGAGGGTTTTTATGAGGTCTGTAGGTGTTAGTAGCGGTAGGTTCGGATCTTCCCGAGCTAAATACGAACGCACCCAATACACTTTATCGGCACCAGCAAAACTATCTTTGTAGTCGTCTTTAATGAAATGTTGCCGGCGGTTGGTGAGAGGCTCGTAAATAATGATGACTTTTTGATGATGCTTGCCAGCAATCTCAAGCGCAGCACTCATACCTCCTCTGATTTTCTCTGGTGTGTGAGCGTAATTGGTGTAAAGGCCGGGCGCAAGTTGTTCCATGCGCTGCTTGAGCCCCGGGAATTTCTCTATCTGACCGATGAGGACATCTATTGGGCTATCTGTTGCCTTATGCACCGCTAGTACGGCTTCCCATGCGTCGCGGCGGTTGAACTCGCCTGGCATGCCAATGGCAGCAATGCGGGGATCAGAGGTAGTAACGACATCGAACTTACTGCTTGGCATCAAGTTTAGGTGTTTCATATCTTCTTCCCACATAATGGCTTTCTCACTCTGGGAAAGGAAGGTGACATAGGCATTGACGTACGATTCCTTGGTGGGGAATATTTCGTGGTGGTCCCAGCCCACGCCGGTAATAAGCGCCAGATGCGGGTGGAAGGCTAAGAAGTTATTATCAAACTCGTCGCATTCGTACACAAAATATTCCGCTCCAGGCATAAGCTGGCCCATGGGCGCCCAGGGAATTTTGGCGCCTACCGAATACCCGATCGGCACGCCAATCTGGTGAAACAGCCAAATGACCATGGCGGTCGTGGTACTTTTACCGTGCGTGCCTGCAATGCCAATAAGCTTGAGCTTCTGATCGGTGATGATCTTGTTGAGCAGCTCATCGCGCAGGCTGTATTTGAGGTGCTGCTGTTTAGCAAATGTCAGTTCTGGATGGTTCGGATCGGCCCGGGTAATAGCCGAAGTAAACACCAGCCAGTCAATGGGGGTTTTAGCATGTAGCGCCTCAATTTTTTTAACGTCTTGACCAATATACAGTTCGACCCCTTGTTTTTGGAGTTGTTTGGTATAGGCCGATTCAGTACTGTCTGAGCCAACTACCTCGTAGCCGGCCTGTTTTGCAATAAGAGCAAGCGGCCCTAACGCCCCGCCGCCAATGCCACTAAAGAAAATACGCATGCATTTATCATACCACTGTGAAATTTGTAATAGATCACTTTTAAGGGTCGGCGCATACTAACCGTAGAAAGGAGGACGCCATGACGGATACGCTTAATCCAACCGATACGCCCACCGAAGACAGCGATTCGCTGCGCCGCGATACGGACAGTGGCAACGAAGAACACGCTGCAATGTAGCAGCTAGCGTTCTTCTACCAACGTCGCCAAACGGTCAGTGTGAATCACGTATTTTTGGCGATGATACTGCAGAATGCCTTCACGCTCGAGGGCTTTGAGCTGCGTTCCCGTGGTCTCGCGCGTGAGCCCCAAGAAATTCGCCAGGTCTTGTTGGGTAAGCGGCAGTGTCATGTGAGCGCGGCTCTTAGCTACCTGCTTCCCAAACCGTTTTACGAGCAGGTGAAGGGCGCAAATTAATTTATCGACCGCCTTGGCTTGTTCAAGACTGCTGATATGTTCATGATAATCCAGCGTGCGCTTAATAAGGTAATGGAACAAGCGCGTAAAGATGCGAGGGTGGTCGTTTATAAACTTTACATATTCGGCCCGTGGGATTTGATAGATTTCGCAGTCGGTGTACGCCTCATAAAAATACCTTGCCTCCTCCGAATGGCCAAAGGTAGTGTCTACGGGGAAAAAGTCGTTGCGAGCCTCAAAGCTCAGTGGCTTCTCGTTCCCCTCGGCAGTGATTAGATAGGTTTTGACAAATCCACTTTTAATAACGTAACAGCAATTGGGTGACGTGTCCTGACACACGATTAGTTGCCCCTTCTCGTACCTCTTGCATGGGTAATTAGCAAGGAATGTTCGCCAGTCTTCCATAGACCCTATTTTATCGTTCTTACAGGGGGAAGATGTGAAATATTCCATAGTCAAAAAGTCGACACCCGCCATATTCTTGGGGTATAAATAAGGAAATGCGCGGCATTTCTGATTTTCCAATAGTGTCTGACCAAATCACCCGACAGGAGTTGGCGGTTATTTTACGTGAATGCCAAGCCGTGTTACGTAGGGGTGTTGTTGGCGATGTCGTAGAATTTGGCTGTTATGTGGGTACCACCTCATTATTTTTAACCCGGCTGCTCGCTGAGGCGCCAGGAAAAATATTGCACGTCTACGATTCATTTGCGGGCTTGCCGCCCAAACATTCGGCCGATGCCAGCCCGGTGGGCGAACAGTTTAAGGCTGGTGAGCTCGTTGCTACCAAGGCCCAGCTTATTAAAAACTTCCGGCAAGCTAATTTGCAGCTGCCAGTCATTCATAAGGGGTGGTTCGAAACGCTAACGCCAGCCGATATACCAGGCGGCATTGCGTTTGCATTTTTAGACGGCGATTTCTATAGCTCGATCATGGCAAGCCTGAAACTGGTCTGGCCGCGACTGCAACCCGGCGCCGTAGTGGTTGTAGATGATTACCAGACCGAGGCCCTGCCTGGCGTCGCCCAAGCACTCCACGAGTGGTCGCGCGATCACTCATTTACGGTGCGTGCCGAGGCGTCCCTGGGGATTCTTACTCGCCCGTAGACACTTGAGAGTGGTGCTTGAGCGGCAGCTCTTTAACCGCGAAGCTAATAAGGAACGCAACCGCCATAACGCCTGCAGAAATCATAAATACTTCGGTAATTGAACTGGCTAGTGCTGTCTGTAGCGTGTGAACGAAGTGCCCGAATGAATCAAGAGCTGGTTGTTGTGCCTGCTGTGGCAATTGGTGGAGCTGGCCTTGTATGGCCTGCTGCGCCTCTGGTGAAATGATTCGCTGCAGGCCATTTGCGTCTATATTGCTAAACTGCGCGCCTTGGCCGCTCGCTTCGGCCATTCTTACAAACGGTTCATTACTTACACCTTTGAGCCGCTCGGCAAGGAAATTGTTTAGCAGGCCGCCCATAATAGCCAGGCCAACGGTGCCGCCAATGCTGCGGAATAATTGTATAGAGCTGGTTGCGGCGCCGAGGTCTTTTTGGGGCAAGGCATTCTGTACAGCCAGGCTAAATATAGGCATTGCCATGCCAAGGCCAAGACCAGCGAGCGCCATGCGCCAGTTGAGATCCCAGTGGCTACTACTGGTGTTGAGGCCGGTGAGCGTAAACACGCCAATGGTCGCAATAAGCAGGCCGGCAACAATGAATACTTTATATTTGCCTGTTTTATTTACTATCTGTCCTACGGCGATACTGCCAACCGTAAGCCCAATGACCATTGGGAGAAGAATGATACCAGATTCTGTCGCATTGTAATCCAGGACGAGCTGGGCGAAAGTGGGGATGTAGATAATCGCACCAAAGAATGCCATGCCGAACAAGAGGAACAGAATACTGATCACGTTAAAGATTGAACTGCGGAAGAAACGTGGCGGCAGCATAGGATCTACGGCTCGGCGTTCAGCAAAGATGAAGGCGGTCAAAAAGACGGCAGCACCAGTAAAGAGGCTGATTATTTGCGCCGAGCCCCACGCCCAACCGTTCGTGCCGCCAAGCGAGGTGGCTAACACTAAACAAGCAAGGCCAACGGCAAGCAAAGCAGCGCCAAGATAGTCGATTACTATTTTGCCAGTGTGGGCAATA
>DATIBT010000012.1:0-9352 GCA_035457345.1 Saccharimonadales bacterium (SeqCode)
ATTTGTGTCGACTGTACCAACGATCGCACGAGCCAAAAATTTGAAGGATACGGACTTACTATTAGCCAGTGGTCCCAGCAGGGCATCCGTGTGCGCAGCGGACAGGGAAGTGTCTTTGAAAATACCTGGATGGAACATACCAATGCCTCACTAGCGGCGACCGAGGCTGTGCTTATTGGCGGATCGACCACACTTGGCGATGCCAGCAACAGGGAGGTTTTGGGCGTAACCTTTAAAGGCACTACCAAGTTAACGCTTGCTACCGAAACATATGCCTTTCGCCTTTATAACTGCCGCGATCTGCTGGTAGAGAACCTGGTCATTTCTACAAATGGCACTCCACCGACTGGCGGGGTAGTCCGGACCGAATCAACCCTTACGGGCAACAACAACCGCTTTAAGTGCATCGCTCTCATGCCAGGCAGCGGCGGCAAGAATACCTTCCCAAGCGGCAGTTACCCCGCTGTCTTTTCAAACGCGGGTGGCACTAATAGCGAAGTTATTATAGAGCAGCATTACGATGTCGAAAACACTAATGCCGGCACAACCATCGGCGGCCGTGCTATGCCTAATCCGGCGTTTACCTACACAATATTTAAAGAAAATACCAATGGTAGTAGCTTCCCAACATATTATGCCAAAAAATCAAATGGCACCATCGCCGCTTTTGCAGCCGATACCGCTGCTCCGGTGTCGGGCTTGCGCGCCGTCTTAAACGCACTCGCCGCTAACTATACATCCTTTTATTTTCCCGCGGGTTTCTACTCCTTCCCTGAAGACCCGGCCGGGACAGAAGATCACTGGGCGCCCAACGGCTATATTGGCCTGGCGCTCGAAGGCGATCCCAGTCGTGGCACCATCCTCGCCAACTGGCGCGACGACAGCCAGTCAGGATATGACCCTACACCGGACGTTGAGCCTTTTTCCTTTACTCGCTGCAATGACTTGGTGTACCGGAATTTCCGTATTTGGGCAGGCGGCAATCAAGATGCCAATAACTCTTCTGACGCCACCGATTTTGACTCCTGCCGAGGTACTAAGCTCGAAAATCTCATCATCGAGCGCAGCCGGGCCCGCGGCATTGTATATGATGGCGGTGACAAAGGTGCTGTCAGCCGGCGCAGCCACATTAAAAACTGTGAAATTCGCGGCATACCCGTACCGCTCAATGTCTTTACCGGAAGCAGCGGCACGCTCAGCTCGCAGGAATACCGCTATGCAGTAACGTTCGTAGATAGCGCTTTTGGCGAAACGCCTCCGTCTGAATACACAGCCTACATACCATCAGGTTCAAGCAAGGCCCGCCTCACTATTCCGACCGGCCCCGCCTATGATGCCACTCGCGGCGTCACTGCCCGCAAAATCTACCGATGGTCAACGGCCCAGCCGACGTATCACCTCCTTACCACAATAAACGACAATACGACCACAAGTTACGATGATGATGCTACCGATGCGAGCATTAGTGGGGCTGCCACTGCGCCGCTCACCGGTACTGCGCTAATTCCAAAAGAGGGTATTAAGCTGCTCGGCTCGCAGCGCAACCTTGTTGCCAACAACGAGATAGTAGGCACAGGTAGCCATGGTATCCAGATTGTACGCAAAGGGTCCGACGCCAGTACCAACGTAAATAGTGATGGCCACCGAGTCATCGGCAATACTGTCCGCTCGGCTGGTGTTGGCGCAAGCGTTAGTGCAGTTGCCGGCATCTATGTAGGTGGCGGGTCATTTAACGACATCAATAACAATAACATCTCCAACTGCGGCACAGTCGCAAACCAGGGCTATGGCATATACGTGCAAGGACTGGTTGGAGCAACCACCGAATACAACCTCGTAGGCCCCAATACCATTTACGATGACCAAACAGCCAACACGCCCGCTGGGGGCGCATCTACCAAATACGGGATTCAAATTAACACCGTCGCATCAGGTACCAACCCCGACAACACCGTCATCAGCCCCAGCACCATCAAAGGGATGGTTACCGTTGCCATTAACGACTCGACCGGGACTAACACCCGCCAGTACTCCGAAACTACCCACACCCATTCAGGGCCGGGATTTGCTGCCCAAGTCACTCCGCTCTGGAAGACCGGACTTTACTACGGTGCCCGCTCATCGATGGCTCATGGCTCTTTAGCAGGCCAAGCCCTCACCGCAAATCAGGCTTATGCAGCTCCCGTGTACGTTCCTGCTGACAAAACAGTCACCACTATTGCCTGCGATGTCGCCACGTTGGCTGCCAGCAGTAACATCCGCATGGGCATTTATGCAGCGAGCACAAGCGACGGACGGCCGACCACTCTTGTATCCGGCTCGGAAACAGGCAACCTTTCTGCGGCCACCACCGGCGTAAAAAGCGCCACCATAAATGCGGCGCTTACGGGCGGAAACTGGTACTGGCTTGTTATAGTATCCGACAGCACACCGTCCCTTACAGGCTTTACAGGCGGCCAACCAAACTCAATGGGTTCAGTCAGCCCCAGTTCGGGAACTAAGCAATCGGCAGTCCGTGCATCTATCGGTGCCGGCTGGAGCAGTTTGCCGGCTAACTTTCCTGCCTCGCCGTCCGAAACCGCTACCACTTTAACGGTCGAAGTGACGTTCTAGCTTCCGAACAGAAGCCAGGCACTTTTATTGAGCATTTTTTAGATAGACTTGTTCTGCGTGGGCGCAAAATAGGGTATAGTAAATACAGTTAAGGGTGAAGAAAAACTACCTATGTTTTTGAGGGTGTGGGCCAAGAAAATCCGGCAGGTATTGTTAGGCTTGATATCTTTTGCGTCCCCGCGGATCCGTAAGGTAGCAAAACGCATGGCGCTGTTTGTACGCCGGGCTGCTCTGAGGGTGCGTAAAACTGCAGCGCCTGCCGCGCGCCGAGCAGTTCGGGTTTCGCGCACTGTTCATCATCATGCCGCAAAACGACCGCACCATTATTTGAGTAAACGCTTTACCTGGTACGCCAACTGGCACAAGCATGCCTACCATGGGCATGTGCATACTGGCATACTAACGGCGTATTGTCTCGTTGTATTAGTTGTGACTATTGCGGCGTACCAGCGCGCCTTTGCCTTGCCAGACTTAACCGACACATGGAACTTTTCGAGTTCAGCACCATATACCATAGACGCCGGCATCGAGACGAGCGGCACGAGCGCCCGCCTAAAAGCCCAAAACTACACTGCCGACTCCAATACAAAAGCCCTCTACCACCTAGACGAAGCATCCGGCACGAGCATTAGCGACAGCTCGAGCAATAACAACACTGGAACAGTCGGAGCGGCCGCTTCTTGGATAGCAGGTAATCTGAATAATGGGCTGTCCCTCAACGGTGCGTTTACTAACGGTGTTGCTGCAGATTCAAGTTCACTGTCGCTTTCCCAGGATAACTCTATCGAAGCCTGGACAAAATTCTCAAGCGCCTTTAGCGCTGGCAGCCACGACCATCGCCAGGGGATCTTGGACAAAGGCGCGTACAAGCTTTATTACGACCAAGAAACGGGCAAGGTCACGTACGAACTTGCCAATTCAAGCGCCACGACGTGGGCCCAACAGGCTGGCAACGACATTAAGAACAGTTGGGATATAAATGGTAAGCTCTCGGTCAATGCCCAGGTGGCGATTGGCAGCGATGTATATGCCGGTCTGGGCAACGCCATTGGCGACGCAGAAGTCTGGCGGTGGAACGGAACAACGTGGGCGCAAATTGGGGGCGACGGCAAGAACAGTAGCTGGGCAGATCAAACGTACGAAACCGTCATGGCCATGGCCGCAAATGGCACTACGCTGTACGCGGCCCTGGGCACAAGCACCGGTGATGCCGAAGTGTGGAGCTGTGACACCTCTAGTAACTGCGCCACGTGGACTAAAATCGGTGGTGATGGCATAAACAGCGGATGGGCAGTTAACACCTTCGAAGTAGTGAATAGCATGAGTGTCATGGGCGGCAACCTGTATGTAGGCCTCGGCAACACGGCCAACGACGCCCGCGTATACCGATGGAACGGCAGTAGTTGGACCTGGGTAGGCGGGTTCGGCATTGGGGCACCGTTCAATGCATTTACCACTGGATACGAATCTATCTTTAGCATGACAAATGACGGTACCAACTTATATGTTGGCTTTGGCACTACCGCCGGAGATGCAGATGTCTGGCGACTATCTGGAAATACATGGACGCAAATTGGGGGCGACGCCGTAAGCTCTAGCTGGGCCGCAGCAACATACGAAAACGTACAGAGTCTGCGCTGGGTGGGTGGCAATTTATATGCCGGCTTAGGCCTCACCGCTGGCGACGCAGAAGTCTGGCGGTGGAACGGAACAACGTGGGCGCAAATTGGGGGCGACAGTCTTAACTCTTCGTGGGATAGCACATTTGAAGGCGTCTACTCGCTCGCCGATGATGGCACGAATGTCTATGCCGGCCTCGGCAATAGTGCCGGCGACAACGAAGTCTGGCGGTGGAATGGGACCGCCTGGACTAAAATCGGCGGCGATGGCGTTAACAGTGGCTTCACTAATACCCATCTAGCTGTTGAAGCGCTCTTATATAATGGCAGTACCTTATACGCAGGGATTACCGCCACGGGCGCAAATGCTGAGGTCTGGAGCTTTAACGGCACGAGCTGGACACGGATCGGCGGCGGCTACGTAAATAACAGCTGGGGCTTCTTCAACCTGCAGAATGTTGAAAGCATGACTGTCTTTGGCGATTATCTGTACGCCGGAACCGGCAACACAGTTGCAGGCAACGCTCTCATTTGGCGTTTCGATGGCTCAACCTGGCAAGTCGTAGGCGGCCAAGGCCTAAATGGCAGTTGGGCCACAAACACGTACGAAGATGTCATGAGCATGGTCAGCTATGGCGGCAACCTGTACGTAGGACTTGGTACAACCGCCAACGACGCCGAAGTCTGGCGCTATAACGGTTCGACCTGGACGCAAATTGGGGGTGACAGTCTTAACAGTGGCTGGACAACTAACTACGAGGAAGTCTACGCACTGGCTGCGTACGGCGGCAACCTGTACGCGGGCCTCGGCAATACGGCCAACGACGCCGAAGTGTGGCGATGGAATGGTTCAACTTGGACAAAAATCGGCGGCGACAGTCTTAACAGTGGCTGGACAACTAACTTCGAACGTGTAAGCGCCTTAAGTGTCTACAATGGGCAGCTCTATGCCGGACTAGGTAACTCTACTACCGATGCCGAAGTGTGGCGGTGGAATGGGTCAGCCTGGAGCAAGGTGGGCGGCGATGGCATTAACAGCAGCTGGAACACCAACTACGAACAAGTCGAATCACTGCAGGCATATAATGGCAAACTGTATGCCGGGCTTGGTAACTCCACGGCCGACGCTGAGTTGTGGGAATGGAACGGCACCGCCTGGACGCAAATGGGTGGTGATGGCATAAACAACAGCTGGCTCGACGGCCAATACGAACAAGTCAAAACTATGGGGGTGTATAACGGACGACTTTACGCCGGCCTAGCTAACACCGCTGGCGATGGAGAAGTGTGGGAGTATACCGGTGGAAGTTGGACGCAGATTGGCGGCGACGCTCTTAATAGCAGCTGGGCGGTTAACGCCACAGAAACTGTACGTGCGCTCACTACTTACCATGGCAAACTGTATGCCGGGCTCGGTGATAACGCCAATGCCGATGCTGCCGTGTGGTCATACGGCAATAACGGCTTCCTGCAGTCAGCCACCACCGGTCAGAATACAAGCTGGCACCACCTTGCCGCCACCTACGACGGCAGCACCATGAAACTATACATAGACGGCACGCTCGACTCCCAAACAAGCATCTCGCTTAGCATGCCCGACACCAGCGAGGCGCTGCTTATTGGCTCGACCTACGGTGCTGGCAGTGGCGAGACCGGCTTAGGGCAGGGCTACTTTGATGGCGCTCTCGATGAAATCCGCATTAGCGATATTGCTCGCAGCAGCTTTACCACCAAGCCCTATGCCACAACGCCACAAACCGTTCGTTTAACAAATGCCGTGCGCAAAAATGGCGTGTGGCACTGGGATACATTTGCGGCTAGCGAAACACCAAACGGCGGCACTCTCACGTACCGCCTCTCCGACGACGAGGGTGCAACCTGGAAATATTGGAGTGGCTCGGGGTGGGTCTTGTCAGCTTCGACCAGCCAGGCTAATAGCATGGCTACGGTCAACACCAACATAAGCACCTTCCCGGTAACGTTTAAAGGAATCACCTGGCAGGCCGTGTTTACCGGCAATGGCGACCAACAAGTAACACTCAATAGTGCTACGCTAGAGTCAACTTCGGACACGAACAACCCGTCACTCGCCGGCGTCAGCATTAGTGCGCTGAAGGCAGCGGGCGGGTCATCGCTTGCGAGCAACGCATGGACAAACGGCAGCTCACCTTACTTTAGTTGGAACGCAGGCAGCGATACCGAATCTGGCATTAAAGGCTACTGCGCCTATCTTGGCACCGACAACACCGCCGACCCAGTCACCACCAAGGGGCTGCTTGGCACGAGCCCCGTATCTACCGGTGGGTACTGCCAGTTCTTAAGCTCTGGCGAATCGCTTAACCTTGCCACGCCAGGCATTATGGGCACGCCACTCACCACCAGCAACTCGCCGTATTACTTGACGCTCAAAGCAATAGACAACGCTGGGAATGTATCGAGCAGCAGTGTGCAATTTCAGTTCAGGTTCGACAACACCTTGCCCACGAATCCAAGCTTTATAAATGCGCCATCTGGGTTTGTAAACAACAAAGCAGTAACCCTTACATGGTCAACCGCCGGCGGTGATGCGCCAAGCGATGGTAACTCCGGGCTCGTTGGCCTGCAATACCGCATTGGTCCAAGTGGCACCTGGTACGGCGACAGCCATACGGGTGCGGGGGACATTAACGATACGCTCACCAATGATGGCTCCTATACCACGCAGCCCACTCCCGACTTTGCCAACTTAAATGAAGGCGTTAATACAGTGTATTTCCGCACCTGGGACCAGGCCGGAAATGTGACGACCAGCTACGTCACGGCCGCAGTTAAGATTAACACCGCCGGCGCGCCGTCGGAGCCGCAAAACCTTCAGGCGACACCAGCAGTTAATACCACGAACGCCTTTGCCTTCTCCTGGAGCCAACCTGCGACATTTGTTGGCGATGGCAACAACCTCACGTACTGCTACACCATTAACACACTGCCGTCAGCCAGCAATTGTACCTTTACGCCTGCAGGGGTAACGAGCCTGGGCTCAGGCCCATACGCCACCCAACCGGGTACCAACACTTTCTACGTGGTTGCCAAAGATGAATCGGCTAACATTAACTATGCCAGCTATGCGTCGACCACCTTTACTGCCAATACCACCGCGCCAGGCATTCCGCTCAATGTGGACATTGTTGATGTGTCTATTAAAGCTACAAACAACTGGCGGTTGGCGCTCACATGGGAACAACCAACAAATGTTGGAGCAGGTGTCGCATCTTATAAAGTCTACCGCTCGACCGACAATGTAACATTTTCATTAGTTGGTTCAAGCTCGAGCACCACGTATATCGATGCCGGGCTCAGCCAACAGCGCTACTATTACCGCATCAAGGCCTGTGACAGTACAAATAACTGTGGTGCAGATAGCGCTACCGTCGACAAAACCCCCACCGGCAAATTCACCAGCCCAGCCACACTGGTCGCCCAGCCGACAGTGAGCGACATTACCACCAAAAAAGCCCGCATATCATGGAGTACCGACCGCGCCAGCGATTCCAAAGTTGCCCTTGGTACAACTAGCGGTCAGTACAGTCCGTCGGAGATTGGCAACTCCGCCCAAGTCAGCGCCCATACCATTGACCTCAACAACCTGAGCGCCGGTACAACTTACTATTTCGTCGTTAAGTGGACAGACGAAGACGGTAACACGGGTACAAGCCAAGAGTTCTCATTTACCACTGCGCCGCCGCCTTCCTCTAAAGAAATCGTGACCACTATTGTAAATCTCAATAGCGCCACCATTCAGTTCACTATTAAGAACGCGACCAAAGCCTCGCTATTTTACGGCAAGAGTGAAGGGTTTGGCGGCATAAAAACCATCAATACATCAGCCAACGAATCAACGTACACCATAGATATTGCAGGTCTTGAAGACGGCGTAAAATATTTCTATAAGGTCGTGGCGTACGACTCCGAGGGGAACGCGTACGAAGGCAGCATCTTCTCGTTCACCACCCCGCCACGGCCACGTATTACTAACCTGCGCTTCCAGCCAGTGCCAGGCGAACCAACAAGCACGCAACTTATAAGCTGGCAGACGAATGTCCCGGCGACCACCACTATAAATTACGGCAAGGTGGGCACAGGCGGCACCGAGGCAAGCACTTCGGCACTGGTTACCGAGCATGAAATCACCATTCGCGACCTGGAAGACAGCAGTGAGTACTTCTTAACCGCCCAGTCACGCGACAAAGACGGCAACTTGGCCGTGTCAGACCAGCAAGTCTTCCGCACTGCCCTGGACACCCGCCCGCCAAAAATCAGCGAAATTCAGGTTGAGTCGTCTATCCGTGGCACCGGCGTCGAGGCCCGCGGCCAAGTGATTGTCTCGTGGAGAACGGACGAACCCGCCACGAGCCAAGTTGCCTTTGCCGAAGGATCAGACGCGACAGTGTTCAATAGCCGGACTGCCGAGGACACCAGCCTATCATTCGAACATATTGTCATTGTCTCCGACCTGCCAACCAGCAAAGTGTATAGCGTACAGCCCGTATCGCGCGACAAAACCAGTAACGCGGGCTTGGGCCAAACGCAGTCGGCGATCATTGGCCGGGCCTCAGACGATGTACTTACTATAGTTATCGATACATTAAAGAAGGTGTTCGGATTCTAATATGGCAGAACCAAAAATCATCATTAAAGCCTCAAACATTACGCAGCAGTTCCAGATAGGTGAGGAGACAATCACTCCCATTAAATCCGCCAGCTTTGAGCTCCTTGAAAGTAGTTTCAACATAATATTCGGCCCATCGGGTAGCGGTAAGTCAACCCTGCTTAATATTCTGACGGGCCTGCAACCGCCCACTCAAGGCAAAATTCTATTTGACGATAAAGATGTATACGCACTTCACCCAGATGAACTTGCTTTCTTCCGGGCGACTCGCCTTGGAATTGTGTATCAGACAAACTACTGGGTGCGAAGTTTGAATGTCATTGAAAATGTGTCAATTCCACTGTACTTTTTAGGCTATTCACGGCTACGAGCCCTAGAAGTTGCGCAGTTCGCGCTCGATGAAGTCGAAATGGGCAGTTATGCGCAAAAAATGCCCGTCCTTCTCTCGGGTGGTGAGCAGCAGCGTATTGCCATG
>DATIBT010000013.1:0-16518 GCA_035457345.1 Saccharimonadales bacterium (SeqCode)
GGCAGCATTTCATTTGACGGCCAGGTGTATGAATCGCTCAAACCGGCCAAACTTGACCACCTGCGTAGTAAGCGATTTGGGTTTATCTTCCAGCAATTCTTTTTGAATGGGCGCGAGACGGTGCTCGAAAATGTATTATTACCCCTCAAAATTGCAGGCGTTAAACGGAGCGAGCGCAAAAAACGCGCACTTGAGGCACTCGAAGAAGTTGGCCTGAGCGACAAGGTCGCCAACCGAGCAACAGATTTGTCCGGCGGCCAAAAACAGCGTGTTGCCATTGCCCGGGCATTGGTTAACCAGCCCGAGGTCATTTTTGCCGATGAGCCAACCGGCAACCTCGACAGCGAAAACGGCGCCAAAGTAGAAGACTTGTTATTTGACCTCAACCGCAACAAAGGCATAACGCTCATTATTGTCACGCACGATGTAGACCTCGCAAAGCGCTGCAAGCGCCGCTTCGTCATGAAAGACGGCCATTTGTTGGAGGGCAAACACAAATGAAATTACTTGACCTGATCGCTACTGCTAATCGCAACCTTACGCGTTCTAAGCTGCGTACGCTTCTGACCATCTTGGCAATTTTTGTGGGTGGCTTCACGCTTACGCTTACTACAGCACTTAACACTGGCGCTAATGAATATTTGCAGCGGCAACTAGGCAACGTCGCCGTGCCGGGTGTGTTCGAAGTCGTCCCCAAGACCGACCTCAACCCACTAAACAGTGGCGAGGTTAAAGAATACGATCCAAACAAAAAAGAAGTGAGCGCGCAGCAGCTCTTTAATGCGACACTCGACAATGACGATGCTAAAAAGATCCAGAAGGTAGAGGGTGTAGCCTCGGCCACGCCATTTTATATGTTGCAACCAGAGTATATTACGCGGAGTGGCGAGAAAAAATTTCAGGTTAAAGAATTGCAGCAGGACTTTGGTCTTAATCTCGATCTCGCCCCAGGGGGCGCACCACTCAAAACTACCGACACTAATAAGTTAGTGTTGTCAGAGGAGTATTTATCGCCGCTCAATCTCACTGACCAAAATGTTGTCGGGCAGAAATTAACGATCGCTTACAAAGATATTTTAGGCAAGCTAACCGAAAAAGAATTTACCGTCTCCGGCGTCATGCGCAAAACATTTGTAACATCTGGCAGTATTTTTGTTGATGTCACCTCGGCAAAGGAAATTGCCGAAAAGCAAGGGCAGGCGACCCGTTTTATTGCCATCTTCGCCAAGTTTAAAGATGCCAACGACAGTACAGACGAGAAAGCGCTCAAGGACCGCCTCCAGGCAAGTGGCGATTACACGGCCATTTCACTCAAAGAACGCGTGGGCACACTAACAACGGTGATTAGTGCAATTACGGCAGCGCTAAATGTAGTCGGTATTATTGCGCTTATTGCAGCGAGCTTCGGCATCATTAACACCTTACTTATGAGCGTCTACGAACGCACCAAAGAAATTGGCCTCATGAAAGCGCTCGGTATGCGCCGGGGCAAGGTGTTTGTGTTATTTGCTATAGAGGCCGCCTTGGTTGGCTTTTGGGGCTCATTGATTGCAGTGGGTGCGGCTACGGCTGCCAGTTTCTTTATTAATAGCTTTGCGGCCAGCACGTTCTTAAAAGATTTTGAAGGATTCACCCTGCTTGTGGTAAACCCATTGGGGGCGCTTGGAGTAATAGCATTGATTATGGCGATCGCTTTTGTGGCGGGGACATTACCGGCGCTCAAAGCCTCAAGGCTCAATCCGATTGACGCCCTAAGGACCGAATAATGGTAATCGACATTCGTAGCCTGCAGGTTGTGCGGAATCGTAAGCCCATTCTCACCGATATTACTTGCGGTGTACCAAAGGGCAGGGTGGTAGGGTTGATCGGGCCGAGCGGCTCAGGTAAGACAACGCTTATGCGGGCGATTGTTGGCGCGCAGACTATTCGCCGGGGCAGCGTTACTGTGCTCGGCGAGCCGGCCGGCTCGGAGGCGCTGCGCCATCAGATTGGCTATATGTCCCAGGGTGCAGGTGTGTACGCTGATCTAAGTGTTATTGAGAACTTGCGCTACTTCTCACGCTTGTTGCACCTACCCAAGGCCGAGGCTGACCGCGTCCTTGGCATTGTCGAACTTAGCCCGCAACGCAATCAAACGGTGGCGACACTTTCGGGCGGCCAGGTGGTCCGCGTCAGTCTGGCCATTGCCTTGCTTGGTACGCCGCCGCTGTTAGTGCTTGACGAACCTACGGTTGGTCTCGACCCCTTGCTCCGTCAAAAACTCTGGCAGCTGTTCGATAATTTGGCTGGTGCCGGCACCACGCTCCTTGTTTCTAGCCATGTAATGGACGAAGCCGAGAAGTGCGGCGAGCTTTTGCTGATGCGCGGGGGTCGTCTGATCGCGCAAGGTAGTGCCATGACTTTATTGCAGAAGACAAGAACGGACAGTCTTGAGCAGGCTTTTATCGCGCTTGCAAAAGAGCAGGGAGACACACATGTTTAATGGGACATTTCCAACCATGCTGCGTGTACTGCAGCAATTAAAGCACGACCATCGAACTATTGCGCTCCTCTGTTTTTTGCCCACAGTACTGCTTATTTTGTTGCGGTATGTGTTTGACAAGCAAGAGGTGGTGTTTGACGCAATTGGCCCGTCGCTTATTGCGCTGTTCCCGCTTATTACCATGTTTTTAGTCACCTCCATTGCCACGCAACGCGAGCGCGCAGACGGTACGCTGGAACGCCTTATGGCTACACCGCTTAGCAAGCCTGGCTACTTGCTTGGCTACGCACTGGCGTTCAGTTTGATGGCGGTTATTCAGGCAACGATTGTGACGGCGGTGAGCTTTACGTGGCTTGGCCTTACTATTCTTGGTCCGGCGCCATATCTATTTGCTATGGCTCTTTTAGTGGCGGTGCTTGGCGTTGCACTCGGGCTCGTTGCAAGCGCGCTTGCGAAAACCGAGTTCCAAGCAGTGCAGTTTATGCCGTTGTTTATTTTGCCTCAGTTGCTGCTGTGCGGCTTACTAGTGCCGCGTGAGAATATGGCGTCGTTACTAAAAACAATCTCGGATTTTTTGCCACTTTCGTATGTTATCGAGGGGCTCAATGAGCTCCGCACCCATCCAGACGTCACTACGCTTTTTGCACTCGATATCATTTTTGTAAGCCTCTTTGTAGTTGGCAGCCTTTTGCTCGCATCATTCACATTGCGGCGTAAAAGCGATTGATTATATGGGTTAAAGCAGTATAATATGTATCTACACAATATATGTGTAAGACTACTATGCCTGAGCGCGAACTATATTCTAAACAACTTGACCGCCGGATTACTGATCATGAGGCAATCCACATCGTAGAAGCCGCCCTAGATGGTGAGATTTCTTTTGATGAGGCAGTTGCGATGGGGGCCATGCGCAGGGTTCTCGACGTTGCGCGTAACGCCGAAGTGCGCCGTGTAGAAAACGCCCAACTAAGTGACATTGCCGAACTCGATGACCTAACCATGACATTTAATAGGCGTGGTTTTATGCACCGTCTACAAGAGTTGCTCAATCTAATAGAAACAGGCAATCGTTCGACTGACCCGCAAGCGGCTGTTGTTATGTTGCTTGATGGCGACGACTTTAAGCAGGTCAACGACACCCTTGGCCACCATGTTGGCGATGAACTGCTGTGGGACATTGGCGCACGCTTGTGGCTTTCGGTCCGCCCAGGCGACACGGTGGCCCGCTTAGGTGGTGACGAGTTTGCTTTGCTCATGCCCATCCACCATAACCTTGGCACGAGCACCGGAGATGAAGCAATGGACATCGGTGAGGAGGCAATGGGCATCCTCACTGGTGTGGCTGGCCGGCTTGACCAAGCGGTTGCCGACTATAATGACAGTAAAGAGGCGGTGGCGCCCATGAGCCTTTCTAAGGGTGCGACCATTGTCCGCCGTGGCGAATTTGTTACACCCGAGCGTGTGCTGGAAAGTGCTGACCGGGCAATGTACGCAGCCAAAAAGCGCGAAAAGGGGAGCTTTGTGGCCGAAATAAGCGGTTTTGGCGAACCTATCTTCGAAGGCTAATCCCGCCTAGAGCTTTGCTAAGCGTAAACAGATTGACCTCAAGTGCACCCTAGAGTATACTGCACAACTATGGGGAACACACAAAAAACACGATATATCTTTGTCACCGGAGGGGTGATCTCAGGACTTGGAAAAGGAATTACAGCGGCGTCGATTGGCGCCGTTTTAAAAGCCCGGGGTATAAAAGTATCGATGCAAAAGCTAGATGTCTATTTAAACGTCGACGCTGGCCTACTCAACCCGCGTGAACACGGCGAATGTTTTGTCACAAAAGATGGCGCCGAGACCGACCTAGATCTTGGCCATTACGAACGCTTCCTAGACGAAGAGTTTACCTCTGACAGCTCAGTCATGAGCGGCCGCATTCTACTGAACTTAATCAACGCCGAACGCAGTGGATACTTCCGTGGCGACGACGTGCAAATTGTGCCACACCTGACGTCCGAGATAGAAAAGTACGTCATGAAAGCCGGCGAAGGTTCGGACATTCACATTGTTGAAATTGGGGGTACGGTAGGTGATATAGAATCTGATGCCTTCCTCGAGGCGGTGCGTCAGATGGCGCTCAATCACCCTGGCCGATGCGCATTTGTGCACGTAGTGTACGTGCCATACATTAGTACTAGCAAGGAGTTTAAGACCAAACCGGCGCAAAACAGCATGCGTGATTTGCGCGGGATAGGCATCATGCCAGACATTGTGGCAGTGCGTGCCGAGGGTCCGCTGCCCGATTACGTTCGTGACAAGATTTCGCTGTTTGGCGGCCTGCCCAAAGAGGCAGTAGTCATGCTGCCGAACGCCGATACTGTTTACCGTGTGCCGCGAACTCTGTATGACAGTGGTATCGGTTGGATTTTCTTTAAGAAGTTCGGCATGACGCCAAAAGAGCCGGCCATGGCAAAATGGGACAAGCTCATAGAAGCAGCGACTACAAAGTACAAAGATACGGTGCGCATTGGGGTGATAGCTAAGTATTTGGATAACGAAGATACGTACCTATCTGTTATTGAAGCTCTCCGCGCCGCAGCTTGGCACAATCAGGTAAATCTCGCCTTTGATTGGGTGGATGCTGAAAAAATTGAGAAGCACGGCGCTGGTAGTTTGTCGCAGTACGATGGGCTGCTTGTGCCTGGCGGCTTTGGCTCGCGTGGCCTTGAGGGGATGGTTGCTTGTGCTCGTTACGCCATGGACAACCAGTTGCCATACCTCGGCATATGCTTAGGCATGCAGATGGCAGTTGTCGCGGCGGCACGCAAGGCAGGGTTAGAGGATGCAATAAGTTCCGAGGTACAGCCAGGCGCCAAACATCCAGTTATCTATATTATGGCTGGCCAAGAAGGCAAAGAATCAACTGGCGGCACGTTACGTTTGGGCAATTATCCTTGCGTCATTCAAAAGGGGAGCCTGGCCGAGAAAGTTTATGGCAGTACAGACATTATCGAACGCCACCGTCACCGCTACGAAGTTAACCAAAAGTATACCGAGTACTACGAAAAGGCTGGTCTGAGTTTGAGTGGCAAATCGCCTAATGGCAAGTTGGTTGAAATGATTGAGCACACCAACCACCCATATTTTATTGGTACGCAGGCGCACCCAGAATTTAAATCACGCCCTGACCGGCCCCATGTGTTGTTTGATGGGTTGGTTAAAGCGGCAATTGTACGCCAGCAAAAAAGCGCGACCGCTTAAACCCATAGATAATTACGCATCGGTGCGTACACTAACAGAGGTATGGTACAATAGCCCTGATTATGCGAGATATTCAAACGGCGCTTAAAAACGTTGTCAAACAACAATTCGGCCACGACATCACCCCCGAGCTGACCCGGCCCGACGAGCAATTTGGCGATTATGCCACTAACGCCGCCCTGCAATTGGCAGGCCGCTTGGGCAGGCCGCCGCGCGAAATTGCCGAGGAATTGGCGGCTGCACTCAAAAACGAGCTGCCTCAGTTGAAGGACGTAGCTGTTGCTGGCCCCGGTTTTATTAACGTCACGCTAGATGACGATGCCTTGCTAGCTGCGGCCGAAGCCGCACCGCACGCCAAGCCGCAAACCTACAAAGGTAAAGTGGTAGTGGCGGAATATTCCGACCCTAATCCATTTAAGGCATTGCATGCCGGGCATTTGTACACAACGCTGGTTGGCGATGCAATTTCTTCGCTACTAGAGGCCGCAGGCGCCAAGGTTCACCGCGTCAATTATGGCGGCGATGTCGGCCTGCACGTTGCAAGGGCAATGTGGGGGATTATTCATTTCTTAGGTGGAGAGCACCCGGAAAAACTGGCAGATATTTCAGAAGCCGAACGCGCCACTTGGATAAGCAAGCGTTATGTCGAAGGAAACGCCGCGTACGAACAAGACGAGACCGCCAAGGCTGAAATTATTGCGCTTAATAAACGCGTGTACCAATTGCACGAAACGGGTGACAAAACATCTCCTTTCGCGCACATTTATTGGACATGCCGCCAGTGGAGCTATGATGGGTTCGACAACCTCTACGCCCAGCTTCAGATTCATCCGTTTGAACGCTACATTCCAGAGAGCGAAGTTACGCCGCCCGGCCTTGAGATAGTCAAGAAGGGTCTTAAAGAAGGTGTGTTTGCGGAATCCGATGGCGCCATTGTGTACAAGGGCGAGGATGAGGGCTTGCATACCCGGGTGTTCATAAATTCCAACGGCCTGCCAACGTACGAAGCAAAGGACTTGGGGCTCGCCGCCACCAAGTGGCGCGATTATAAGTTCGACCTGGGGTTTATTATTACTGGCAACGACATTGTGGAATATATGAAGGTCATTATTAAAGCCCTCGGCCATTTTTACCCGGAGGTGGCAGAGCGTAGCCGCCATTTAACCCACGGCATGATCCGTCTGCCGGGCGGCAAAAAGATGAGCAGCCGCAAAGGAAACAATCCTATGGCGCAAGATATTCTAGACGCCGCCGTAGCCGCCAATAAAGCGGCGACGGGTGCTGACGATAACAATGTAGTGCTCGCTGCGGTCAAATACGCCTTCTTGAAGTACCGCATAGGTGGTGACATGATCTACAATCCAGAAGAGTCGGTCAGCTTAGAAGGTGACAGTGGCCCGTACTTACAGTACGCCCACGCGCGTGCGCGGAGTATATTGGTCAAAGCGGGAGAGGCAAAAGGGGAGGCGGCTGGTCTTGACGCCGCTGAACGCAGTCTTGCCCGCAAAATCAGTGAATACCCCGAGGTTATTGCTAAGGCTGTAGAAGAGCTCATGCCGCATCATATCGCCGTGTATTTGTACGAACTTGCGCAGAGCTTTAACCGTTTTTACGAACACAACCGCGTTGTTGGTGATCCACGCCAGACAACGCGCCAGCAATTAGTTGCGCTGTACGCAGACGTCCTTAAAGACGGACTGACGCTCCTTAATATTGCCGCCCCAGAGCGTTTGTAGCGAAGGTTGCGCCAAGCGACGGCGGGCTTGGCGGAGCCTTTGCACCCTGTGAAGGTTCTCTTTGGAGGTGAGACACGTTGGTTGATGTTGCTGCGGCAATCCGTATGCAGGTATTCGCGATTCGTCATTCGCAAGAGGTGCGCCGGACCGAGGCGGGTGACGTCATTCTGGTCCGGCCGTCCGGGGATAGATGGATCCCGCTCGAAGACTTGCGGGGGATCGATGATGTTCCGCCAGATGAACGGTATGAGATAATCCTGGCTGCGGCCTCGGCTGCTGACGAAAACCCGAGGCTCGAGACACTACCCATCAGCCTGTTCCCCTTGAACGGCAAGGTAGAGGAAAGTGGTGGCGGCCAGATATGGATCGATGCTGATGGCACCGAAAGATTTATGGGTGCCGTCCACGAGCTCAGCACACTCAGGCTTGATGTTGCCAGGCCTGAGCCACTATTGCTAGGCCTGCGCCGCGTACCGCGGAACAAGTGGCAGCGCGTTATCGCCAGTATCGATGACGAAGGTCACATCTTTGGGCGGGGGCCAGCTTTCCCGCTTGCAGTTACGGTTTACTGCCCGCGACTAACAACCCGGCATGTGCGGTTGGTGGTTGAGACGCAGCTCGGCCTGGTGGTGGCCGGTTACCTGATTGACCGGACTGGTCAGCGAACCGCCATCAAAACCGGCAAGCCTCTGCCTCGGCGATTGGTGGCAACCTACGACGCTGCAGGTAAACCCTGCGTGGTTTTCATGCCATAGGCCGTCTCCCTTTCGGGTCCGGACGGAAGGATCCCCCGTGGCTTCCTTCCGTCCGGGCGACAACGCGACTTGCTATAATCAGAATATGCCCAATAAACAAACAACCGACGCCGAGTGGCATAAGCTCCTCAGCCCCGAGCAGTACCATGTGCTACGCGAAAAGGGAACTGAGTTGCCGTTCACTGGAAAATACGAAACCGAAAACGGCGTAGGTAGATATGTATGTGCGGCCTGTGGCGCCGATTTGTTCGACAGTGGCACTAAATTTGACGCCCACTGCGGCTGGCCTAGTTTTTACGATGCGAAAGAGGGTGCGGTAGAATTCCACAAAGACACCAGCCACGGCATGACGCGCACCGAAGTTACTTGCACAAACTGTGGCAGCCACCTAGGCCACATCTTTGACGACGCGCCCGACCAACCGACCGGACAACGCTACTGTATAAATTCCATCTCGCTAGATTTTAAGCCGAAAGAGAGCTGATTATGACTGACCTGAAAAAAGTAACGCCAACTAAGCTGTTATGGATAGATTTAGAAATGACGGGGCTCAATCCGCAAAAAGACCGCATTGTCGAAGTGGCGGCCATTGTTACTGATTGGGATTTTAACGAATTGGACAGGTTTGAAAGTGGCGTCGGCCAAAACGAGCAAGAGATAAAAGGTCTGTTTGCGGCTAATCCTTGGGCTTCCGCCCGGCCTGAGAGCACAAAAGAACTCATTGATTTGTCGCTCGCGAGCCAGCCCGAGAAGGAAATTGAAGCAAAGGTACGTGCTCTCATGGACGAACATCTGAGTGGCGATGAAGTGATGTTGCTGGCCGGAAATTCTATCCACCAGGACCGCGCGTTTATTCGGCACTGGTGGCCGTTAGTTAATGAGAGGTTACATTACCGCATGCTCGACGTCAGTGCCTGGAAGGTGGTCATGCAAGCTAAATACGGCTTGGAATTTCCCAAAAAAGAGACGCACCGTGCGCTCGATGACATTCTTGAAAGTATTGATGAGCTCAAGTTTTACTTAGGCAAAGTCAACGGGTAAGTTTGCAAGGATTATTATTTTGTTGTAAGAATACTAGGTAAGTGTCGACTGACCCGGAGGTCGCTCGTGCCCCTTTCACAAAGTACCCCCACCGCCAGTGCGGTGATTGCCAATGCGCTTGCGGTAGCTGCCTGCGTGTTGGTGATTGCGCTGGCATTCGTACCATTCAAACTGACGGAATTTCCCCGTTTTGGTCTGTACGTGCCGCTGATCATCTTCGGCACTGTAGGTGCGGGCGTGTCTAGCGTAGCCCTGTGGGTGCCGTTTTACGGTAGCCAAGCTGAGCTGACAACAGCGTACCAGGCCAAAGCAAGCCTGTACGACACGGCCTACAACCTGGCACTTGTTGTGCTTATTGTCGGCGGAGTTGTGGTGGCGAGCCTGCTGACTGCTGGTGTAAGGATCATCTCGGCAAGAGATGGCTCACAGTCAGTGATAGGCTGGAGTGTGGTCATTCTGGCGCTCGTTGTTGGCGCCGCTAGCTGGCATACCTTCTATTTGTGGCGTGCCTACGGCGCGTGGCAACAAGGGGGCCTTCCGCCTATGCCACTGTGGCAGCAAATAGGCGTGTGGGCAGCGCCATTGTTGGCGATGGGTTTTGCCTTGCGGCACCTCCGTGCGCCCCAGGCTGGAACCCGCAAGCAGTAGCAACGGACGCAGCGGCCGGGCAAGGGAGCATTCCACGCCCGGCCGCGCCGGCAAGCCGGCACTTACGCTTCACAACTAGTACTACTTTTTTGTAATGTTGAATATATGATGACCCACAAACAGCTGGAAGAATACATACTTAGTATGCCGAACGCGCGGCTCGATTATCCCTTTGGCAAAGATGTTGCCGTCTATAAAGCGGGCGACAAAATGTTTGCGCTCATTAGCGAGCACTCAGATCCAGTGCGTATCAGTCTAAAATGCGACCCGCTGCTTGCAGAACATCTGCGCGAAAAATACGAAAGCGTTCTGCCTGGGTATCATCTCAACAAAAAGCACTGGAATACGGTTATTTGCTCTGGCCAGTTGAACGAGCAGGAAATCAAAGACCTCATTGTCCATTCATATAATCTGGTGGCTGGCTAAAGCTGGATTTTACTGAGTTGGTCGTTAATGAGAACGAGGTTAGCCATGGTTTGTTCAAGTACTGCTTTGGCGTCTTGGCTGCTCACGGCGTCGCTCATTTTTTTGGCAAGGTCAAAGGTACCGTTTACTTTATCGGTTACGGTGGTAATGTAGACGCGGTCAAAGGTACCGCTGAGCTTGGCTTTTTCTAGCGCTTCTTCGGCGTCGCCCATGCCCTGCGCTTCGGTAACTGTCTCTGGAATTTCAGCAACGCCAAAGAGTTTGCTGGCTTGTTCGCTAAGATCATTCGAGTTGGTGATGAGCAGGGTAGTTGCCTCGGCATTCAGTTTTTTAAGGTCAGCGTTTTTAATAGTAGGCTTTTGTTTTTCTAGTAACGCTTGAAGGTTGCTAGTGCGGGCAGCCAGCGCCACAAAATCGTCTTGAGGGCCTTTTGAAAGGCTAGTCACAAGCGATAGGCCGCCAACAATAATGATAATCACAAATAAAATTAACCCGGCAAGCATGGCGATTTTCTTGCCACCCACACCACCACCCGAAGAAAAACCGGCTGGTTTGTTGTACTGCGCGGCCGCGCCATAATATTTAGGTTGCATATGTAGCATTATAAACCATAAGGGCGACTCGGTGGTAAGTATTGCTAATCATTCAATTTGATAGTATAATTTGTATCGGTTTTTCGCACATTACACACTATTTGCGGTACCGCGCCTATAAGCTACGAGATGGCTTATGAGCGCGGTACCTGCAGACAGAAAGCAGGTAGCTACACGCCGCAGTTCACCTTTTATGGGAGGAAACGTGTTTTTCGGTACGTACGTAACCGACCCGGGCAACAAGTTCGCGGTCGAGGTGCTGATCAACGGTTCGCCGGCGGAGCTCTTCCGGCGTTCCGGTGACGGCAAGGTGTTCGTGGCCGGTCAGCCCGGTCAGCATTACACCCTGCGGGTGCACAACATGACCCTCGGGCGTCTCGAGATCGTCTGCGCGGTCGACCAGCGCTCCACCACGATCGACGGTCCGGCCACGCTCGACAATCGTGGCATGATCGTTGACCCCGGCGATTCGGGCGAGTTCAAGGGCTGGCGTCTCAACAGCGGCAGCGTGGGCGAGTTCGTCTTCGCCGACCTCGGCAGTGACGTGAGTACGCAGGCGACGGGCGGTGCGGGTGGCGCCGGCATCATCGGCTTCGCGGCCTTCACCGAGTTGGCGTCCGTGCCCCAGTCCTTGCCGTACATGCCCGATCCCGCCAGCGGGCCCTTCGCGCGGCGCAGCGAGGGCTATGGTTCCCGCTTCGGCGGGGGCGAAGAGCTGCTGCGGATGCCGGTCGAGTCCTACGGCCCGTCCGTGGGCACCGGCATCGGTCCCACCATCCCGGATCCGGTCCGGGTGGTTCGCTTCCAGCGAGCGGGCGGCGCACCGTCGGTGCTTGCCATCGGCTACCACACGCCCGACATGCTGGCCGCGATGGGTGTCCTCCGGCGCGAACCGCTGCCCTTCCCGGAGCAGCGGCCGTTCGGCACTGGCTACGACGCCTACAGGCGCGTCCGCTGACACCTGCAAGTGCGAGAGGCTCCGGGGCGCGTACATGCGCGTCCCGGCCCTCACCAGAGTCTTTGAGTTGTATCGAAGATTGCGGTGAGCGAGTATTGACGTTATTTGCGTTAAATTATATAATTATTTACGTTTTACATCTGGTAACCCGCCGATGTAATTGTTTCCCTGTGTGCAGGGACTACCGTTGGAGGATCATTGCAGCAAGAGGCACAGTCTTTGGCTATTGATTTCGGTGGCCTGGCGTTGGGGCTCAGCGCGCTGGAGCTGCGTGGAGAGTGCACGCCCGCTCTGGGCGGTCACACCTCGCAAGCTGCGCGGACGCTCCAGGCACTCCTTTTGGAGTGGAAGAACAACTACTGGCGCCACAGCCTCACCCTGGACTGGCCGGCGAAGGCCGCGGTGGGTGGGCCTGACGAATTGAACAAATTCGTTGACGACGAGGGGCTGCTGCCGCTATTCACGAACACGCCTGGTCTGGGGCTCGCTACGCTGACCCGCATTGCTCCGCAGTGGGGCGATGACGTTAGGAGGTATTCCACGTTCATTGACCACGACATGGGCAGAAAAGTGCGATTCCAGGCCGTCCATTTGACTGGCCTAGGGGTCATGCATTACAAGCTGACTCGCAGTCAACTGCCTCTGGCGTCGATTGGCCTTGAGGGCGGATTGCAGCTCTGGTTGTGTCAGCTGCCGGTCATGCCGGACTACCTGACGCTGGCGGAGATGGTCAACCACATCGCGCGGTCACCACGCGAGCCTGACCCCAGTCGGGACTCGGTAACCCTGCCGCGGTTCAGGCTGAACAGATATACAGTTATCGATCTGCTTCAGGGTATGGGCGTGGGTTTGGGCAGTGAGTTCCAGTGCCTGAACAGTGTGGTGCAATGGTGCCAGATCCAGGTCGGTGCGCAAACTCAGGAGGGCTCGCGACCGGCCTGTGCGTCCAAGACTCCGGTGCTGTTCGACGAGCCGTTCAGCGGCTACTTCACCCTTAACGGTGAGTCGCAGGTGCCCTTCGGCGCGTTCCAAGCCTGCCCGGACACATGGATCCACGTGTAACTGCACAACAGGGGAAGGGCGCCGCCACCACGCGGCGCCCACCTCCCATGGTATTTGCCTGACCGCTCGGACAGTCGAGCCGCGAGGCAAGATGCCATACTAGTGTTAGAATAGGGGCAAGCAATGGAGGCGAAAGAAGAAATCCGAAACCGGCTAAACATAGAGGACGTTATTGGCCAATACGTCCAGCTTAAACGCGCCGGCCGGAATTTTAAGGGGCTCAGCCCGTTCAGTCAGGAAAAATCGCCAAGTTTTATGGTGAGCCCCGAAAAGCACATTTGGCATGATTTCAGTAGTGGCAAGGGCGGTGATGTGTTCACGTTTGTCATGGAAATGGAGGGGGTCGATTTTAAGGGCGCTATGGAACTGCTCGCCCGCAAAGCTGGGGTAGATTTGGCGCAGTATCGTCAAGGGTCGGGCGATGGGGGACTAGGCAAAAAGAAAGACCGATTGTTTGCAGCTATGGCGCTTGCGACAAAATTCTATCAGCAAGTGTTTGTGCACAGCCCGGTCGCTATTGAGTATTTCAAAAAGCGGGGCATGAACAAGCAGGTAATTACCGATTTTGGCATGGGCTTTTCGCCCACTGGTGACGAGTTGTATAAGGCACTGACAAAGCGTGGCTTTACTGAAAAAGAACTGCGCGACGCAGGCCTGGTGGTTACCCGCCGCGGCCGCCCCAGTGATATGTTCCGTGGCCGCATGATGGTAAGCCTGGCTGACCCGCAAGGCAGGCCGATTGGTTTCACGGCTCGTATTATCGCCGACGAACCGAACGCGCCCAAATACATTAACACGCCGCAAACACTGCTGTATGACAAGGGCCGTCACGTGTTCGGCCTGCACCTCGCCAAAGAGGCAATCCGGCAGAAAGACTGCGCCGTGATTGTGGAAGGCAACATGGATGTGATTAGCAGTCACCAGGCCGGGGTGAAAAACGTCGTCGCTACGGCTGGCACGGCGTTGACTGAACACCATTTGCGCGCACTCAGCCGTTTTACGCAGGATGTCCGGTTGGCGTTCGACGCCGACAAAGCGGGCATTGCCGCCACCGAGCGCGCAATTGCCATTGCCAGCAATTTAGGCATTACACTTGGGATTATTGTGTTGGGTGATGACGCCAAAGATCCAGATGAACTTATCCAAAAGGATGTAAAGCTGTGGGATCAGGCGATCGATTCGCCAAAGGACGCGGTCGAATGGTTGCTAGATGTATACGCCAGCCAATATGACTTTGGCACTGCCGAAGGCAAACGCAAAATCACCGACCGTGTGCTCGGCATTGTGCGCGGCATAGAAGACCCGGTCCTGCTTGAACACTATTTGAATGTGGTGAGTAAGCGCATTGGCAGCAGTTACGAGGCATTGGATAAAAAATTACGCCAGCAGCCTGAACCGGTGCGCCAAAAAGCACCGGCTCAGCCAGCTAAGCCGCGTGCACCAACCGATCCTGACAAATTCCGTTACCAAGACGCGTTACTGGCGATGGCATGGACGCATCCTCTGTTGCGTGACAGTCTTGGCAAGGTTGAGCCGAAAGCTTTTGCGGGCAAAGTGCGCCAGATGATCGCCGCTCACCTTAAAGACCAAGCGCCCCTGTTGCAATCTGACGAAATTGCTGTCAAAATAAACGAGTTAGAGCTGATTGCCGAGACGAAGTATCCGGTAGTATCAGACGAGCTGTACTTTGTAGCAGCCGACACTGTTAAAAAAGTCCAAAAAGAATACAAACAAACTATGCGCGCAGAACTTGGGAAGCGGCTATTCGCAACCGAAGACCATACCGTGCGGCAAACTATTAATGCGCAAATCAAACAACTCGACAAAGAGATAGAAGACCTTAGATAACAGGAGTATTTATGGCGAAGAAAAAAGACGCCCCACAAACACCACCAGCAGAAGATTTTGACGAACCAATACTCGGCGATGACGCCGCGGACGACGACGCGACCGCGCCCCTTGCCGACATTGCCGATAATCTCGAACCAACCCCCGACGATTTTGAAGAAGAGGAAGAGTGGCATGAAGACGAAGAAGCAACGACTGCCGGCAGCTATCTAGACGACATTAGCGACGACAGCGTTCGTTTGTACCTGCGCGAAATTGGTAAGATCCCGCTGCTTACTCCAGAAGAAGAGCTTGCACTGGCCCAAAAAGTGAAAGCTGGCGACAAAAATGCCAAAGACAAAATGGCCGAAGCCAACATGCGTCTGGTAGTTAGCATTGCTAAGCGTTATAGTGGCCGCGGCTTGGACTTTTTGGACTTAATTCAAGAGGGAAATACGGGTCTGCTGCGTGCTGTAGAAAAATTTGACCCAGACAAAGGCTTTAAGTTTTCAACCTATGCCACCTGGTGGATTCGCCAGGCGATTACCCGCGCCATTGCCGACCAGGCCCGCACTATTCGTATCCCGGTACACATGGTAGAGACCATCAACAAGCTGCTGCGCACGCAGCGCCGCATGACGCAGGAGTTGAACCGCGAGCCGACCATCGAAGAGTTGGCTCATGAAATGGAGATGGAGCCAGAGAAGATCGAGTACGTCATGAAGATCAAGCAGGATATTACCTCGCTTGACGCCAACGTGCGCGATGACGATGACGACTCGGTACTCGGTGACTTCATTGAAGACGAAGACGCCCAGAGTCCTGAAGAATCGGCAACCACCCAGCTGCTTAAAGAGCAAGTCAAAGACATGCTGAGCGTGCTGACCGAGCGCGAACAAAAGATTTTGAAGATGCGCTTTGGCCTGGAAGACGGTAAGAGTCACACCTTAGAGGAAGTCGGCCAGGAATTCAGCGTGACCCGCGAGCGCATTCGCCAGATTGAGGCTAAGGCGCTCAGCAAGCTCCGCAAGCACAAAGACGCCAAGAAACTGTACGAATATTTGCAGTAAGTCATATGAGTCCCGATAAACGACAGCCGGCGGACGGCCGCAACCCTTTGTTTGAGATATTAGGGGTGCTTAGAGAAGCTGGCGTTTTGACTAACGAGACGGGTATTGCTGCGATTAGGGCAGAAGATCCGGAATGTGGGGTCTCCGACGATACCCTTAGAGCATTTATGAATGCTGGCACTGAATGGGCTGGCCGCATTCGTGCCGGCGACGAACCAATCAGTGCAATTATGGCCGATGTGTACGCTGGCTGGCAGGCAATGGAGGATGTGTATCCTGGCGAACGCATTTGGGACAAGAGCCGGAAGTTTATTGCGGGTACCCTGATAGGTGCGGGGCACATTGCTGAGTCCGCAGCTTTTATGTCGCAAATACGCGATGTGCGTTTGCTCCATGATGATATTTTTTCTATGGGTAATCATATGACGGGGAATCCGGACGCCATACGCAAGGTGACAGAAATGCACGTCATACTCGTTACAAAAGAACTGCAACGAAATATGCCAGACAAACATCTTCAGCTTTTGCGCCATACGCGAAACCAGTTGCTTGACGTTGCCAACCCGAATGATTTGGATCCGGCAGGGTTTACGGAACTCCAAAATGAAATCGCCGACTTGACGGAGGGTGATTTTGACCCCATTGATGACTGGGCAGCGCTC
>DATIBT010000014.1:0-9619 GCA_035457345.1 Saccharimonadales bacterium (SeqCode)
GGTCATTCTGACCATGCCCGTCGACGGAGTTATGCGCCAGGTACGCGTACCGGAACACGAGGTGGTGCTGCCCCTTGAGTACTTCATGCAGAACGGCGAGTGCCTCCCCGAGGCGCAGGCAGAGTACACGCGCCTGGCGAAGAAGCCTATCGACGTAAAGCCAGATCCTAAAGGTGGATATTTCACCTTCAGTGAGCGTGATAAGTACCGGTGTGTCATGCACCAAGCCGCCTACCTCAAGCTGCTTCGCGCCACCGGCGTGAACAGAACCTGCTGAAAGACGCGTACCGGGCGCGGGCACACCCACAGTGGTGCAGCCCGCGCCCGGCGTCCATGTTGTTTTTGTGACGAGTAACCCTTGCGGTTACTTTTTTGGTTCAGCTTTGTTGTCTTCGCGTACAACCAAAATAGTGCACTCGGTCAGTAAGGCAGCAGCTGCGCCGACGGCGGCGAGCACTGGAGCAAATACGGCGCCAACTACACCAATGGTAAGGGGCAGCTCCATAACCGTCTTGCCGTCTTTGTCTTGTATGACAATGCGGCGTACATTGCCTTCGTGCAGCAACTCTTTAACTTTTGCAACTACTTCTTCGCCGTTTACACGGAATTGTTCTTGTCGTTCACTCATGCCACTAGTATACGCCCAAATCTGCTACCATAAGTATATGAAAGCAATCTATAACGGTCAGACCGTGGCCGAAGCGCCAAAAAAAGACCTCATCTATATAGAGGGTAATTGGTATTTCCCGCCGGCTAGCGTGCAGCAATCTATGCTAACTAAGAGCCCCACGCCGTATACATGTCCATGGAAGGGCGTCTGCCAATACTTTAATGTAGGCGAGGCGCACGACGCTGCCTGGTCGTACCCTAAGCCGCTGCCGAGTGCTATTCAAAAGGTACATAAGGATTTTAGCAATTACGTTGCATTTTGGCATGAAGTGCAAGTAACTGAATAGGTAGTGTTATTGCACAATAATATTGTGCAACTTGCCACTCCTGGTATAGTTAGAGTAATGCAACAATTCCACATCGGTGAATACGGCAAGCGTAATCAACCGGTAGTCTTGCTCTTTGGCGGCTGGACATACCAGCCTTGGCTACTTGGCTTCTTTGGGTGGTTGTTGGCGCTCCGAGGTTTTTACTGCGTTGCCTATACATACGACGACGATGTATTCTCGCCTGACTATAAAAAAACGGTTGCCAGTTTGCTTGGCATTAAAAATGCTGTCTTGGAGCATATAGAGGCGCTCCGTGCCGGCGGCCGTGACACATTTTACGTCGTTGGGACGAGTCTGGGCACTGTGCTTGCCACTCTTGTTGCAAACGAGTCCCCCTATGTGAGTAAGGTGGTTCTTAATACGACGGGCGCAGACGTAGCAAAATCGGTGTGGAATTGGGACAGAGTAAAGCCGTGGTTCAAGAACAAACTTCTCAAGCAAGGGCTAACAGAGAAAGATTTGAGTGAGCACTGGAAGCCCATCAGCCCGGCCTATAACCTTAAAAATCTCAAGCGCAAACCCACCCTTGTGTATTTGGCGCAGCAGGACCAGACCATTCCTTTTGATCAGGGGCGTGTGCTTGTATCTCGTCTAGATGTGCTTGGGGTGCCGTATGAAGTGGTTATTAGCCGCAATCTTGGCCATGCGGCAGCGGGCTTGCTCAACCTGTTAAGGGTGGGTAAGTATGCGAAGTTCCTCCGCCAAGAGTAAAATAAGGGGAGGAGGTGACGCTATGGCATCTAAGAAACCGGATATTTTTACTCGTTTTACTACTGCGGTGGCTACGGCCATGGGACGGCCGTGGGTGTTTGTAACAGCGCTTGTTATATTGGTAGCTTGGGGTGCAAGCGGGCCGCTGCTTGGATTTTCTGATACGTGGCAGTTGGTCATTAATACGAGTACAACCATCATCACCTTTTTGATGGTTTTTATTATTCAAAACACCCAAAACCGCGACAGTATGGCGACGAATATTAAACTAGACGCTATTATGGACAAGCTTGGCCTCAATAAAGAGGAGCTCTTTGAGGCAGAAGAGCAAAGCGATAAAAAATTAGCCAAAGAGCTTGCTCGCGTGCAGCGTGCCGGTGAGCGCCCGCAAAAAGGCGCTGTTTCTAGCTCTAAGCGTAAGCCGGCTCGTAAAAAATAATGCATAGTAACCTAAAGGAATTAATATGGCACCGCATGTTACGGCGGCCATATAAGCTCGCGGCCAGCCAGGTGGGGGAGGGCAGGCCACTTTTATTACTCCACGGCGTGGGCTCCAGTAGTGCGGTATGGGAGCCGCTGGTTAAAAAATTAGATCGCACACAGTGGCAGATTACTACCGTTGATTTACTTGGGTTCGGCAAGTCGCCTCGGCCATATTGGAATCAATACGACGTCAAAGAGCATGGCCGGGCTGTACGCGCTACCTTGCGAAAGCTGAAGATTAGAGAGCCCCTTACTATTGTTGGCCACTCCATGGGTTGCTTAGTGGCAGCGCATGTGGCAGTCAAAAGGCCGGGGACGGTGGGCTGGCTTGTACTCTATGAACCGCCTCTGTTTGCGGACGTGGATGAATTTAGAAAACATACCCGTGTGCGTGAACGGTATTTCCAGGTGTTCGAATATATATTGGCGCACCCGGAAATGCTATTGACCAAACGGCGCCTACTTAAATTGGTGCGCAAAATGTACGGGTTGCGCCTTTCCGAGGAAGATTGGTTGCCATTTGAGCGTTCACTCCGCAATACCATTATGCAGCAGCGACTATACGAGGACTTGCAAAGCGTTTCTATGCCAACCGATATTATCCACGGCCGTCTCGACCTTGTCGTTACGCGGACTGAGGTTAAGGCTATGTTTAAAGCCCGTTCGAATGTACGCATGCATGTTGTGAATCACATGCATAGCGTGACGCCTAAAGCCGCAGCCTATATTGCAAAACTACTTAACAGGAGTGGTATGCTTAAGAAATGAAAAAACGGATAGTTATTGCAGTGCTTGCCGGCACCACGCGCCCTGACCGCTTGTCTATCCACGCTGCTCGCTATGTTGCCGATTTTGGCCGCAAGCAGCCAGGGGTAGAGATTATATTTGTTGACCCTAATGATTTTGCATTTCCCAATGATGGCAACGACCCAGACGGCCGCGATCCGCGCTACACAGATATTACTGAAAAAGCCGACGCATTTTTTATTGTGACGCCAGAATATAACCACAGTTTTCCTGGCAGCCTGAAGCGTATGCTCGACACTGAATACGACAATTACTACCACAAACCCGTTGCCTTGGCCGGTGCCAGCAATGGCTTATGGGGCGGCACGCGCGCGTGCGAGGCGCTGCTGTCGGTCTGTCGTTCACTGGGCCTGTTGATAACTCGGTATACGTTATACTTTCCGCGTGTGCAAGATATTTTTGACGAACAGGGGAGAATGCGTCATGAGTATGTAGCTAAATACGAAAAAAATACGCAGTATGCGTACGATGAGCTGTTGGAATTAGCGCGGGCGCTAAAAGAGGGATAGGTTCATAGGCCAGCCGGGACGAGCACCCGGCTGGCCTATGCAGGTGAACCGTTTAGGCATTGTCGCAGGCCACAGCCATCTCGACCGTCTTTAATACCGTGTCGGTTGCATCATCGAATGACAGAGTGCTCCCTACAGGGTCGCCGCCCTGCTGCACGCAGATGGTGCGGCTGGCGTGGTCGAAGTGGATAGCCACCTTGCAAGCGGTGATGGCGATCCACTCCACTGGGTCGCCCGTTTTCGTGGGCGTTGCCACATGAGCGCCTTGATCGGTGTATGCTGCGAGGATCGCATCGACGATCTGCTGCATGAGATTCCCTTCGTCGGTAAACCTTCGGGCTACTTTATATGAAAAGCATTTTGCCAGCAAGCTGTACAATAAAGCTTATGGCAAACTACAAAGGTCACATTGCTGGCGGGCTCGGCGCCGGATTGGTATACGTATCGGTTATTATGTGGGCGCCCATTTCTTACTTCGCCGAGGTGGCTGGCGTGCTGCAAGGGTGGGAAGCAATTGCAGCTGTTTTTGTGCTGGCCATGCTTTTTGGCCTCTTTCCCGATGTCGATACAAACAGCAAGGCGCAAGATATTTTTTTGGGGACGGCTTTTTTAATCGATGTGCTTCTCATTCTTAACGGCGATATTCAGGCAGCGGCTTACCTGGGCCTGATTGCCATGTTGCCAATTGTCACACACCACCGCGGTTGGACGCACACCAAGTGGGCGATGCTTGTCGTGCCCCTGCCAATCTTAGCGATTCCTTGGCTATATAATCCGGCCATGTTGCCAGTCAGTATTGCCTATTACGGCGCCGCCGTTGTGGGGTACTTTAGCCATTTGCTGCTCGATGGCCTGATCATCAAACAGATCAGAGTTAAGACATAGTATGCATACGCACTACATTAAATATTGAATTGTCAAACTTTTTATGCTAAGATGACCGGGTTTTGGCAGCGACCGTTGCCAATGCACATCGACAGCTGTTTTTATGCCAGTTGAGTAGCCGTTAATCCAAGGGCCGTTCAACTGGCATAAAAATTATCGATCCAGATCAAGTAGGGAGGCTAAGTAATGTCCGTGTTTATTGCCAGGACTGGCGGCGTGCGTATTCCCGATGCTGACAGTCGTTTTGGTGGTTGGTGGGCGACGCGGGTTCCGGGCGAAGGCGGCACGCAAGTGCTCCCCGCTTCCGGGGAGTTCATTGCTCCAACGGTAATTGAGCCTGCCGAGACCTCTGATGCCACCCAGCTCCTGGGCGCCGCGGTCCGTGCCGCCGAGCATAGCCCGCGTGGCCGTACTATGAGCCAGGTGGTGGACTTGTTCCGCGAGCTGGTCATCGCCCGTTTCATTACTCTCGAGCTGCTCGCGTTGACGCTTGTCATGCTCGTCCTTTTTGGTGCCGAGAGCGGCTGGTGGAGTGAGCCGGTGCGGCTACTGGTCATTGCCAGTTTGCTGTGCCTTGTTTCCATAGCATGTTCGCACGCCAGGCCGGAGGGTGGCAGAGTGCCGTGGTTCCGAAAGGTGGTCGCCGTGCTTTGCATCATTGCCGGTATTGTGTTCATGCTGGGAGGTGTTGCCGTGGGTGCCGTGCAGTACGCGTACATCGCCGTACACGCCACAGGTCTGATCTGAATTGAACGCTGTCGAAGCCGCGCCGCTTGACCGTCCGTCTATGTAGGGCGCAAGCGGCCGGCATTCGGTTCGAGTATACGCGTACACGCAGGAAAGCATGCGTCAAGGTGTATACTAGACCCATGATCGATTTCTTTGTTATGATTGCCCGTTTTTTCAGAGCGGTATGGCGCAGCCTTAAGCGTGAACGAGCCGCCCGCGCCCTGCTCGCGTTTGTTATTTTGATTCTACTGAGCGGCACAATTTTCTTTGTTGAGGTCGAGCACTGGAGCCCCATTGACGCTTTGTATTACTGTGTGACCACCCTCGCTACGGTAGGCTCGGGCGAGCTGCGTCCACACACTGACATGGGCAAAATTTTTACCGTTGTGTATATTTTTATGGGCGTTGGCGCGGTGGTCGCCACCTTGCAGCTCATTGCACGGCACGCACTGGCCGATGAGCACGAGGCATTCAGTAAGATTGGCAAAAAGTTAACTAATAAAAAGTAGGGCAGCCACATGGACATCAGCGACGAACAATTTGAGCGCCTGATTGGTGAGGCCCTCGATGAGCTGCCAGAGAAGTACGTAAGCAATATGCAAAACGTTGCCATTACGTACGAAGATGAACCGTCGCCACGTCAGCGCGAAGAGCTGAAACTACACTGCCACGAGACGCTCTTTGGTCTGTATGAGGGTATTCCTCTTACGAAACGCGGCGCCGGGTATAATCTTGTGCTTCCAGACAAAATAACCATCTTTAAACTGCCTATCTTGCGTGCTGTCACTACCGAAGCTGAGCTTAAAAAACAAATCAAGCATACGCTCTGGCATGAGATTGCCCACCATTTTGGGCTGGATCATGCGCGCATTCACCAACTGGAACGCGAGGCATTTTAATCGCCAAATGCCTGGGCTAGTTTTATACCAACCCACAAACCAACAATGGTGCCGATAAAACCACCGAGCAGGCTTGACATATCAAGCGGATCGGCCTGCCACAGAAGTACCGGCAGATAGCCGCCAACCATTCCGCCAATGCCTGCGCCAATATAGATTGCCCATTTCATACTCCCAAGTATACTAAGGTTATGAAGAAAATGTGGCTTACGATTGGCGCGGCGCTGTTGGTTGTGTGCGGCGCCGGCGTTCCTGCGCGCGCAGGGGTGCAGGATTTTAGCATAACCTCGTTTACCGCGGATTATTATCTGAGCCGAGATTCAGGCCGCGTTTCAGAACTTAAGGTGACCGAAAAAATCGTCGCCCAATTTCCTGATTTTGATCAAAACCACGGCATTTTGCGTGCCATACCTGCAACCTACCAGAAGCATGGTCTCGAGGTTACCGTTACAGGCGTTAAAAACGCCCACGGTAATAAGTGGGAGTATTCGTCCTATAACGAAAACGATAACCTGGTGTTAAAAATTGGTGACGCCGATAAGTACGTAAAGGGCGAGCAAACCTACATTATTGATTACACGCTACGCGGTGTCATTATGGATACTGCTGACGGGCAGGAATTTTACTGGGATGTGAACGGCGACCAGTGGCAGCAGCCCTTCCAACGGGTTGAGGCCACGCTTCATTTACCTGCCGATATTGCCAAAAACCTTAAGGCCCCCAGCCGCTGTTATACAGGCGGCTTTGGCTCCCAGGAATCGCAATGCGACATTTACTATAGTTATGACCAAGGCCAGGGGCGCATCATTAACGTCAAGACAAAACTTCAGCGCCAACTAAATCCGGGTGAGACGCTCAGCGTTGAGTTTGGGTTTACAGGGGGCACATTCGCGCCGTATACGCCATCTGCCCGCGAAATAACAAGGTGGGTGTGGGCTGGAATGGGGATTGCTGGCCTGCCGCTTGTCACGCTATTTGTCCTGCTACGTAATTATATGCGCACGGGCCGTGACCCTAAGGGTAGGGGTGCCATCGTGCCAGAATACCTGCCGCCTAAGGATGTAAGTGTGCTTGGTGCGAATGCCGTGTTAACTGAAGGGTTTAGCACAAAGGCGGCAAGTGCCACTATTATTGATCTGGCAGTGCGCCATTATCTTAAAATCTACGAAACAAAAGAAAAGGGTATGCTAAACGGCGCCGATTACGATATTGAATTAATAAAATCGCCAAATGACCTCAGGCCTGAAGAAAAACAAGTGGTGAGCATGCTTTTTGGCGCTGGCGCGGCGGTGGGCGGCCGGGTGAGTTTGAGTTCGCTTAAGACATCGCTTGCCACTAAAGTTGCAAAGCTCGACAAAGACACCGAGAAGCGCATGACGGACGCCGGTTACTTTGCAAAAGCCCCAAGCAAGGCGAGGTTGCCGTACTTTGTCGTGGCAACGATTATGACGGTTGCCGGGTTTGTGCTCTTTGTTGCCTATATTCCGGTGGCGATTGGTTTGCTAGTGTCTGCTGCCATGTTGTTCATTGGTGCGTTTGCTATGCCGGCTCGGACCGTTAAGGGTGTTGAGCTGCGCGAATACCTGCAGGGGTTACAGCAATATATCAAGCTGGCAGAGGCTGAGCGGCTTAAGGTATTGCAATCGCCGCGTGGTGAGCTGACCGAAAAAATTGACACTGGCGATAAGACGCAGTTGATCAAACTCTATGAGCGTTTGCTGCCCTATGCTATGTTATTCGGCCTTGAGAAGGATTGGGCTAAAGCCATGGCGCCGTTATACGATGAACAGCGGCCTGATTGGTACAGTGGCAACCACGCCTTTAGTGCGGCGTGGTTTGCTGGTTCGCTCAGTAATTTTGGAACTACTGCGGGCACAACGTTCTCACCTCCGAGCAGCTCTGGTTCTGGCGGCGGCGCCGGCGGCGGTGGGGGTGGCGGCGGAGGCGGAGGCTGGTAGAATAGACCTACCGCAAGTTCTGATGGGAGGCCAAGATGACCACAAGTTGGAGGCTTCAAACGGATCAATTGGGCGAAGGGCTTCCGCCGCACCTTGAGCGCCTGAAGAAACTGATCGACGAAGCTGTCGATACGTTGAACCGGGACGGCAGCAGTGCGAAGTACCTGCGTAACGATGAGGAAAGTGGCCTAGCCGTGCTCCTGGCGGTACATGGCGGAGGGGCGACTATCCACATTGGCTACGTTTTGCCCAAAGACAAAGATAAGGGCGATGAGCTGTACGACTTTACCCGCAGGCTTGGGGCGAAGACGTTCAGCGAACTGCACTATGTCTGGATCTCGACCATCCCACTCGTAAAGAGCTGAACAAGTGGGGCGTTGCGGTGCGCGGTGTAAGGCCGTGCACCGCAACGCGCAGTACATTTGCGGTATACTTAAAGTACATAAACCGGGGGATCCAGATGAACAGCATGCTAGCGACTGCCCAGGCGACTATACGCGAGGCTGCCCAGAAATTAGGCTATGACCAAGCTACCATAGATAAACTGCTTCAGGCTGAAAAAGAGCACGTTTTTGAGGTGACGGCAGGCGGCAAACAGTACCCAGCGTATCGTGTGCAGCACAGTAGCAAGCTTGGGCCGCACAAGGGCGGTATCCGGTATCATCCAGGCGTAACGCTTGATGAAGTCCGTGCGCTTGCGACCCTTATGTCGCTTAAAACCGCAGCGGTTGGCCTGCCACTTGGCGGTGGCAAAGGAGGTATTGCCGTCGATCCCAAGACGCTCAGCAAAAAAGAGCTTGAGGAAATCTCCCGCGACTATGCCCGGCAACTTGCCTCGCACATCGGCTCTAACAAAGACATTCCCGCTCCAGATGTTAATACCAACGCTGAAATTATGGATTGGATGGTTGACGAACTCGCCAAGATTAACGGCGAGCGCGACCCTGGTGCCTTCACTGGCAAATCTATGGCTGGCGGCGGCAGTGAGGGCCGCGAAGCCGCCACAGGCCGCGGTGGCGTTATTACGCTTCGTGAATATTTGCGAAACCACGACTTGCTCGATAAACCGCTCACTGTTGCCATGCAGGGCTTCGGCAACGTAGGCTATTACTTTGCGAAAGTGGCCAAGGAATTACCAAACCTTAGGCTTATCGCCATTGCCAACAGTAAAAATACATGGCTTAAGCCAGATGGTATTGACGTAGGTAACCTTACATCGCAACAAGGTGCGCCGCGTCCCGAGCACCTTGCCGATCTCCAAGGGGTGAGCACGCTTCCGCCCCAGGCAATTATAGGAATCAAGGCCGATATTTTAGTGTTGGCGGCGCTTGAAGATGCCGTGACCGATGCCAATATGCACGAAGTTCGCGCCGATGTTATTGTAGAGCTTGCCAACGGCCCCATTAGTAAGCCCGCCGAGGAATATTTAGCGCAAAAAGGCATTGTGGTATTGCCCGACATTATTGCAAACGCTGGGGGTGTGATTGTTTCGTGTCTTGAGTGGCAGCAAAATCTTAAAGGTGCGCACTGGAGCGAAGCAGAGGTGAATACCATGCTCGATAGCACCCTTACTCGCGCTGCTCAGTCTATGATTATGCACGCCAAAAACGAAAAGATACCTTACAAGCAAGCAGCTTTCG
>DATIBT010000015.1:0-7668 GCA_035457345.1 Saccharimonadales bacterium (SeqCode)
CAGTCTTTCAAGTTTTTAAGATAATTGACAAGCACCTTGCCTTTATTGGCAGGGGTGAAGGTTATTTTCCCGGCTTCAATGGCAGCAATGGCCTTTTGGGCGAGAGGTTGTACCCTAAGGAACCACTGGTCTTTAATGAGTGGCTGAATGATTGTGCCGCATTTATAACAGTGGCCAACGGAGTGGGTATAATCTTGGGTATCCCGGATTTGCTCGGCGCTTTCTAGCGAGTTAAGGATGCGTTTACGTGCTTCGAGTGCATCGAGTCCCTTAAACGCATGCGGCGCTTCACCAGTAATTTTGCCGTCGAAGCCAATGACCTCGATAATGGGCAGTCCATGGCGTTCCCCTATCTCAAAATCGACTGGGTCGTGGGCGGGTGTCACCTTAACGGCGCCGGTGCCAAAACTGGCGTCTACTACATCGTCGGCAATAATGGGGATTTCGCGGTTGACAATCGGGACCCAGGCGCGGGTACCAATAAGATGTTTGTAGCGCTCATCGTTGGGATTAACGGCGATGGCCGTGTCGCCTAGGATCGTCTCTGGGCGAGTGGTTGCAACCACAATCTCCCCTACTTTGTCTACTAAGGTGTAGGCGATTTGCCAGAGCTTAGATTTTTCATTTTTGTGTATTACTTCAATATCAGCAAATGATGTCTGATGTTTTGTGCAGTAGTTAACAATACGCTCACCGCGGTACACAAGTCCATCGTCCCACAGCTTTTTAAAGGTGGCGTAGGCGGTTTTAACTACTTTTTCGTCTAGGGTAAACGTGAGGTTATCCCAATCCAGGCTGGCGCCGAGTTCGCGGAGCTGGACTTCCATGTTGCCTCGTTGGCTTTGAACAAAATCCCAAACGCGAGTGTAGAGCTCGTCACGCGATAGATCGAACCGTGACTTCCCTTCTTTTTCGAGTTGTTTTTCGTATACCACCCAGGTCTCGAAGCCAGCGTGATCCGCGCCAGGCAGAAAGACGGTTGCTTCTCCTTTGAGCCGGTGATAACGAATAGCGGCGTCTTCTACCGCAACCGTCAGAGCGTGACCAACGTGCAAACTGCCGTTGGCGTTCGGCGGCGGGAACGTTATGCTGAAATACCCTCTTGCAGGGTCCCCTGTTGGCGCGAAGGCCTTACTTGTTTCCCAGAGGGTGTAAATTTGCGGCTCGTAGGCCTGTGGTTCGTAGGTTTTTGCGAGTTTCATAAACAAAACTAAGTTAAGGCGATTCACATGAAAAGCAAATAAGCCCTGTAGGTTCCCACCTCAAGAAAAAAGAACAAAAACAGAACTGATTTCCAACACCTTTTGTGTTCAGGACGTAGTATAGCACATACTGACGGCAACAGGGTAGGGAAGGGGTGATTTTGCCGTGGCCGTAGCACAGGGTTTGTGATATAACCAAGGTAAGGAGCATAAGCATTATGGCAACAACTAAGTCTAAAGCAACGCCTAAACTGTTACCGGCAGGAGGGCAACGCGTTTCGATACGACGGTTAATGATTTTGGCGTCCGTAACGCTGAATATAGGATTTGTTGTTATTTGGATTAGCTTGGCGGCGACATCGTCGCTTGACGGTCTTTTTATGGCGAAAGGCCTGGAGCGCTATTGCTCAAGTTCGAACGACGACAAATTTGGGGATTCAACCGCACAGGTGAAAGCGTTGCGGGAGTACGTGTGCGACCGGCCTGATGCCGATATGTATTTCCAGGAAGGTTTTGGCAAATACCTCGATTCTAAAAATATTCCTCGCGCCACGAACGAGTAGGGGGTGATCTAGGGCATTAAAAACTCCGGGCCGAGCCTCGGAGTTTTTTGTTGGCGCAATAATGCGCAACACCTTTAGGGGTATGAGTGGAAGGGCCAAATGTTACATCGAAAGGCTAGGAATCGCTTCAAGGGTATATGGATCAACCGGTTCCTGAATCTTGCAGCGGTAGTAGGCGAGGCATGCGATCATGGCGGCGTTGTCAGTGCAGAGCTTGCTGGGCGCGTAATTAATGGAAATTGGCAAGCGTTCTGAAAGCTGGCGACGGAGCTCGCCATTGGCTGCGGCACCGCCGGCAATGACTACGCTGGCAGGTGTAAATTCGTAGTACGCGGCAATTGTTTTATCAACAAGCGTTTCAACCGCAACATGTTGGAATGATGCGGCAATATCATGCTTCTGTACGTCCGTGAGGAGCTCTGCAAGCTGCCTGGAAGGGAAGTCGTGGCTCTTACCGCACAATGCTTGTGCTTGGCGCAGCACGGCGGTCTTGAGGCCCGAAAAGCTGAAGTCGTATTTGCCTGGCATGCGGGCTTTGGGGAATGTATAGGCCTTAGGGTCACCCTTTTGGGCGGCAACGCTAATTTGTGGGCCGCCGGGGTAGGGGAAGCCAAGCAAGCGGGCGACTTTGTCGAAGGCCTCGCCAACCGCATCGTCTTGTGTCTGACCAAGCAAGGTGTAGTCACCGTGGTTACGGAACAAGACCAGCTGGCTGTGCAGGCCACTCACAATAAGAGACAACATGGGGAATTTTGGCTCCTCCTCAATCAGGAAGTTGGCATAGACATGCCCTTCAACATGATGAATATGGTAGAGCGGCTTGTTTTTGATAATGGCAAGGGTGCGGGCGGTAAGAACACCAATCAGCAGAGAGCCGATAAGACCGGGTGCATACGTGACGGCAATGGCATCTACGTCGTCCCACGTTACCTTAGCGTCTTGCATGGCTTTATCGACAACCGGCAGGATAACTTCAATGTGGCTTCGTGCGGCTACTTCTGGCACAACGCCGCCGAACGCGGTGTGGATATCGACTTGACTCTGTACGGCATTACTCAGTACCTCGCGCCCGTTTTTAACGATGGCGGCTGAGGTTTCATCGCAACTGCTTTCGATTCCTAAAATTATCATGAGCGACGCTCCTGGCAGCATGTAATAGTTAGTCGCGGAATAATCATGATCTGTAGTGTACCTAATTTACAGGGGAGGGGCAATATGGAGCCCTGGCCGTCCGCCCCGCACCGGACGGCCAGTTGAGTGCTCTCCTAATGCGTGCTAATTGCTGTTGATGTACGTGGTGATGTCCGTCCAGCCAAGCGCGAACCTGCCCAGCACGTTCGGGTGGAAGCTCGCGCCGAGGCCGGGGTAGTAGAAATAGCTTGTGAGGCTACAAACGTCGTGGCCAACGAACCGTTGTACGGGGTTAGCTACCACAAACCCGTGCGCTTGGGCCCGAGCTTTGATGACCGCGTTGAGCTGGGTCGTCAGGTCGTAGCCGATCTTGGCCTCGCCCGGCTGCAGGTAGGGGCACAGCGGCCCCGGCTTCGCGTTTGGCAAGGGTAGGATGAGCGGATAGAGCTGCACTATCACCCGGCCGTTCGGCACCTTGGCTCTGATGGCGGCGTAGACTGTGTCGAGCCGTGGGCCGAGCCCGGCAATGAGCTGCATGCTCTGTGACGGGATGGCCGTTTTGGTGCAGTTCGTTCGCAGGATGCACCCGGCCACCGTGCCGTACCCTACATCGTTGCCCCCTAAGCTCAAGAAATACACATCGAGTCCGGTCGGAATTCTGGTGATCTGGGCGGGCTCGTTGTACTGGCCAGTGGCCATGAAGGTGTCGATGGTCGCACCCGAGCAAGCCGTGTTTGCCGCCAGTGTGATGAACCCGGCAGTCGCCAACAGTTGCGTAGCTGACGAGTTGCTGCGGTGGCAGCGGTTTTGGGGCGTATTTGTACCCTTTAGGTAGCCACCGAATTCAATGCCCCCGTCACCGGCCGCAAACGATTCACCACCGCTCGCAGCCCTCACCGGGAAGGCGCTGGCGTCTGCCTGGGCTGGCGCAGCTGGCAGCATGGCCACCACGAACGACAGGAGGGCGGCAAGGGGTGCCGCTATTCGTCGTACCACGAGAGGTCCTCTCATCTTGTGTGTCAACAGTGACAGGAGAGCACTTCTTATTGTACCTCTTATGCACAACTGCTTGGTAGTTTGCACCCAGCCTGCCATAATCAATGCCATGTACAAGGTGAAACAATTTATTAAGCAATTGATACCAAATAACGCCCGGCAGCCAATCGCCAATGCGTATCATTTCCTGGTGGCTGTAGCCGCAAATGTCAGGTACGGATTCCCGGCCCGCAGTGCTCAAGTGATCATGGTTACGGGTACAAACGGCAAAACGACCACTGTCACCATGATTGGCGAAATGTTGGCTAGCGCTGGCCACAAAGTTGGGATTAACAGTACGGCATTTGTGCGCATTGGAGACGAAGTCCGGCCGAAAGCCAGCAGCCGTACCCTTGAAGATATGTTTCAGCTCCATGCCCTGTTCGCCGAGATGAAACAAGCTGGCTGCAAATACATCGTGCTTGAAGCCACGAGCATGGGTCTTGTGCAGCACCGCTTATGGGGTGTACCAGTCGATGTGGCGGTTATGACCAATCTCACCCAAGATCATCTTGACTACCATGGCACCATGGAGCGTTACGCCGCAGCTAAGGCGCTGTTATTCAAGCGCCGTCCAAAGTTGATTGTCCTCAACCGCGACGATGAGTGGTTTGATTACTTTAACCGCTTCGAGGCAAGCGAGAAAAAGGTCACCTACGGCAGCAGTTCGGAAGCCACCTGCCGTATCCTCGGTGCCGACATGGGACAACAGGGAAGTATGGTCACACTCAAGTTCGAGAACACTCACGAGCTAACAATCCGCACTCATTTGCCCGGTAAATTTAATGTGTACAACGCCGCCGCTGCCGCGAGCGTGGGCTGGTATTTGCAGCTTGAGCCCGATCAAATTGCTACCGGCATAGCCAACTTGCAAACCGTACCCGGCCGTATGGAGCGCATAGAAGAAGGGCAGCGGTTTGCCGTGGTAGTCGATTACGCGCACACGCCGGACGCCCTGCAGAATGCGCTTGAGACCTTGCGGCATCTTACCAAGGGCCGCTTGTGGGTGGTATTTGGTGCGACTGGCGACCGCGACAAAACGAAGCGCCCCATTATGGGCGAGATTGCCGCTCGGCTTGCTGATTGTGTGATAGTGACGGACGAAGAGCCCTATTCCGAAGAACCGGCGACTATCCGCGCCGCCGTTATCGAAGGCGTTAAGGCCGCGAATGGCGAAGCAAAATTGACTGAGATCGCTGATCGTAAAGAAGCAATTACAAAGGCGCTTACCGAGGCGCGCCCCCGTGATATCGTCGTTATTACCGGCATGGGCCACGAGACAGTGCGCAATGTGGGCGGACAAAAGCTTCCCTGGAACGACGCAGAAGTTGCACGTGAAGTGCTACGGCAGAAAAAGGTTTAGCGTACCATACATTGACTGAATCCGCATATCCCAAATAATTTTTTACACACAGGGTGCGGCCCGTTTGCTATCATAAGTAGTACATATGGGAGTGGTATCTAGGGCAACAATAAAGGTGAAGGCGCACGCCGCGGCCGCGACTCATCGCTGGCCGGCGCGCAAGTTACAAACGATTGTTATCTCTGGCCAAGATGGTGGCGAGGTAACGGCGGTGTGCTTGGCGCACATTTTACAACGCAACGGCTCAAAGGTGGGGATTATAACGGCTAACTTTATAGAAATTGGCGGGGAACGCGCCAATGGCAGCGATCAAGCAGACGTACTGGGCGACCCCTTTCGCTTGCACGGCTTGCTTGCGCAGATGCGGGCTGCCTCGTGCGAGTTTGCTATTATCCACTTGTCGCAAGGTATGCCCCGGCATCATTTTGCCGGCATCGTACCGATACTAGCCATTCAACGTCGGTGCGGCGATGTACATCTAAGTGAGCCGGCCAACGCGGCCCGCAGAGCTGGCTGGAACAAGGTGCTCGGTATGCACCCGCGCCAGATTGTCCTCAACCGCGATGACGTGTGTTACGAGAAGCCACAGCAACGCGAAGACACCAGTATAACCTTTGGCACCAACGAAAAGGCGGATTGCCGCGTAATCCGGGTAGCCATGCACCCTCAAGGCTCAGAGGTGACAGTGCTAATTGACCATCAAACCGAGCTCACCTTTGTGACCGAGCTAACAGGCAAGACCGCCATTTACAGCATCGTGGCTGCGGTGAGCGCCGCTTACTTGCTGCACGTGTCGGTAGAAGTTATTGAGAATGGAGTGCAGAACATGGCAGATAGTTACAAGGGGTTGGCTGAGTACTTGCCGGTCCAGCGGCCATACCATGTTGTGCTCGATACAAACTTTACCCCAGAGGGTATAGATGAAACGTTAGAAACGCTCAAGCACTTTACTAAGAATCGTTTGGTCGCGGTAGTGGGCGCACATTTGTCGCAGCCAGCTTCTTGGCGGCCGATCATTGGCGAAGTAGTAGCTCGCCGCGCCGATCGTATTCTGGTCACTGATGGCGAGTACGGCCCAGAAGAAAGTCCGCAAACCGTCCGCAAACAACTGCTCGACGGTATAGTTGCGGCCGGCGCTGACCCTAAAGCCGAGGAAGTGGCCGAGCGCCAAGCCGCACTCGAAAAGGTAATCAGTATTGCCCGCCGTAACGATACCCTTGTTATTTTAGCCAGCACCAAGCGCCCGTACCGTCAGACCGGCAATGAGCACCTCACCTGGAGCGATGCTAAGCAGCTAGAAGGGCTATTGTAGTCTACGTTTAACCAAATACGCGCCACGGTACACGCCGTAGCGCAGCCAACTTACAGGCAGCTCCCAAGTACCGCAGTAGGCTTTATAATCGCCGCCGAAAGATTGCTTGAATTTAGTGAGACCAGCCCAGCGGTGAGTTGGGGGAGCGTCGGCGGGAGCAACGCCCACAAAATCGAACTGCGTTTGTCCCTGGGCCTTAGCGGCCAAAATAGCGGCGGCGAGCAAGGGGGTACCAGGATGGAGCTTGCGAGCGGCAAACAGGGCAGCAGCATGGGCATAGTAGCGGGTAGTGGGGCTATCGAAACAAAAGGCGCTGGCGACGGGCTGGCCATTGTGCTCGGCAATATATAGCTTGGCAGCGCCGCGCGGCAGGAGAACCCCCGCCATGGTCTTGTAATAGTGGTCGGAGTGTTGGCGAATGCCGTTGCGCAAAGCAACCTCGGCCATCATCTTGATAAAAATGTGCATGTCGGCCGGATTATCGCTGGCCCGCAAGTGGAGCCCCTTCGTTTTGTAGTTGTTATACAGGTTACGATTAGTTGCCGTCATATTTTTAAGCAACTCTTCTTCGGTGGGTTTGAGGTCAAGTACCCAGGTCAGGCGAGGTTGAATGTCTTTAAGGGCGGGTTTAAGCTCCAGCTCACGCAGTTGCGCGGTAGAGGCTTTCACGGTTGGCTCAACCCGCGCAAAGACGGCTTTGTGCATTTTAGCGAGCTGGCGGAGCGCTTCGAGCGCACTGGCCAAGCCTTTCATATTCTTAGCAAGCGGGCCGTACGGGCAGTACAGGCGTGTACCGGTGCGGGCTGGCTCTAAGATGGCCAAGCATTGCCACGAGGGGCCGTACGCATAAAACACCCTGCGACCAAGTTTGACGTTAAACGCCGCCCAGTGACTACTCTGTAAAAAATGGCCGCCAGCCTTAAAAAGCGCGTCGTCCCATTCTTGGCCTGGCGTTCCTTCTGTCCATTGGTGCATGTATATTTAGTTTACCATTGGCTGGGCAACGGTGTAGGCCAAGCCGGGGTGTTTCAATAATTTTGCAATATAGTCGGCCTATGAACC
>DATIBT010000016.1:0-8751 GCA_035457345.1 Saccharimonadales bacterium (SeqCode)
AGGATTGCCGTGCCCAAACGGTTCAAGCGTCTTTAGAATCTTCAATAAATCATGGTTGAGCTCGCTCACATCTTCGACGATCGCATCGGCAATTGGTTCAAGATGCCGCAGTTGATCCTTCAACCCCTCGGCCTTATAAAAATCATTTACGGCCTTACGGAAGTTGCCAATATTCTCTGTCTTGAGCGTAACGCCAGCTGCCAGCTTATGCCCGCCGCCTTTTATGAGCCACTGGTCAGAAGCGCGAATGGCCTCGACCGCACTAAAGTCCCCGTAACTGCGCGCCGAACCCTTTGCATCTTCACCCATCTCTTCGATCACAAACGTAGGCTTGGCGTGCGCTTCTAAAATTTTGGCAGCCACAATACCTATAATGCCGTGCGACCAATCCTTACCGCTGAGCACCAACACTGGATCGGCAATAAATTGCTCCGCCTGCTGCAACGCAGCCTTAAAAATCTTATCTTGGTCGGCGCGGCGCTTTAGGTTCATTTCGTCGAGCTTCTGAGCGAGTTCGAGGGCCTGCATCGGGTCTGTTGCCCGAAGCAGGTCGAGGCTATATTGTGCTGTCTCCAGCCTGCCTGCAGCATTCAAGCGTGGTCCAAACACAAAGCCAAGGGTGCGGGCATTGATCTTGCCGGGCTTCGTACCCGTCACTGCCATAAGCGCCCTAAATCCTGGGCGCCGTGACTGGCTCATAACGTAAAGGCCGCAGTACACATTGGCACGGTTTTCATCAAGCAAGCTCACTACATCGCAAACCGTACCGAATGCCACAAGATCTAGCAAAAGTTTCTCCTTGCCCGCAGGCAAGCCTTCCAGCTGGGTCTGGAGCGCCTGTACAAGCTTGAACGCCACGCCACAGCCCGCCAAATCAATAAATGGGTAATCGTGGTCTTTGCGCTTGGGATTGATTGTGGCAATAGCCGGTGGCATTGTTTCGCCAACATTGTGGTGGTCGGTCACAATCACGTCCATGCCCAGTTCATTTGCGAGCTCAATTTCGGCGTGGCTCAAACTGCCGCAGTCCACCGTAACAATCAACGCTGCACCCCTCTCATGGAGCGCCTTCACCGCGCTTTTTGCTAGGCCATATCCTTCAACAAATCGGTTAGGAATGAACGATTCTACCCGTATGCCAAAACTCTCGAAGGCATCCAGTAAAATGGTCGTGGCAGTAATGCCGTCAATGTCGTAATCACCATAAATGTAAACCTGTTCGCCTTTTTGCTGAGCAAGCTTGATGCGCTCAACCGCAAGTGCCATGTCCGGCAATAAAAAGGGGTCATGTTTGCATGCTTCGTAGCGGTTGTGGTAGTCGGGTTCACAAAAAGCAGCCCGCTTTTCTGGGTTGTCCAGCCCCCTCGACTTTAAAATCTGATCAATCACCCCCGGCATGTGTATTTATTCTACACGCCAAGGGTAGGAGTGTTAAGCGTCGCGCTTGGCTTTGCCTGTATGCTGAGACTTGAGGACGATGCTTTGCAGTTCTTTGAATATAGTGAACTGCTTATTGGTTGAGTAAATCTTGGTATTGCCCTGTTTTTCAGAATGAAGGAAACCAACGTGCTCCAGGCGCTTAAGCTCGCGCTGAATGTTGCCTGGGTCTTCTTTGATAAGTTTAGCGAGTCCGCGAACGTGTGTACGGAAATCGGGATATTTAGCGTACACGACAATAATTTTCCGTCGCACGCGCGATGTTATAAAGACGTCTAAGAGCATGTTGATTGGTCACCTCCACTTACAGTTGCTAGCCAGTCGTTGCTAATAATTCTACACCCTGACACACCAAAACACAAGCCGCTCTATCGCCAATTCAAGATGATATTGTTGATCTTTTCGACAGCCTGGTCATGTGTAAGTGTATCATTAGTGTCGTAATAATGCGCGGTGGCGAGGAAATTTTCGGTCACACTCAGTACGTGAAGTTCATCTGCCACAATATGCATTTCATCGACCGCTTCGACAGACGCAACAGGCACAGCGAGCACCAAACGCTTCATTTTGATGGGCTTCAAATAGTCGGCAATGGCGCGCAACTTAGCGCCAGTGCGCAGGCCATCATCTACGACAATCACCACATGTTCACGCAATAAGCGTGGATCAACCGCACCGCCCTCACCAAGCAGCCGGTTTATGTGTTGGAACTTCTCACGCTTCTCGGCATCAATATAGCTATGGAACTCACCGTAGTACTCGTCGGTGTCAGATTTGGAAAGATTGCTGTTGTATAGGAAATCACCGTCCTGCATGACGGTACCCAGCGTAACGTCTTCACCCGGTATCTTTACTGGCTCACTCAAAAAAAGACCAAGCAGACAGTGCAATCGAGCGGCTATAGGCTCCGCAACAGTAACCCCGCTCGCGGTAAGGGCGACGACAGCACAATCCTCATACCTGTACTTCATTAAGCGCTCGGCTAACATCTCGCCTGCATCGTGCCTAGATGGAAAATACATATGCTTTTAGTGTACACGACTCAGAACACTCCTGGCAGTGTCATATTTGTTTTAGCCCGGGTATTATAGTAGGACGATGAGATACTTCTATCTTGTGGCACCAAGCGTGGTAGTGAGGGCAACCGAGCCGGCTTTTACGTATCACTCCACTACTCAGCTTGCCGTTGGCTCGCTTGTGCGTGTCCCTGTGGGCAAAAAAATTGCTAATGGCGTCGTCTTGCAATCGGTCGCGCAGAAACCGTCATTTGCCACCAAGCCGATAGAAACTACCCTAACAGAGCGGCCCCTGCCCGGGCCTTTGGTATATGTCGCACACTGGCTCAGTGAGTACTATGCCACCCACCTTGCTACGGTTTTGCAAACTGTCCTGCCAGCAGGGCTTCACAAGCAACGTCGGGAGAGCAAAAAAAACGTTGTACACCCCAATAGAGCCAGAACAAAAATTGTATTCAACTCTCAACAGAAGGCCGTTATAGCTGCGCTTAAAAAAGGCCAGCCTGGTACGGTATTACTCCACGGCGTGACCGGTTCTGGCAAAACGCACATTTACATAGAAGCAGCAAAACAGCAGGCGGCGAAGCAACGATCGAGCATTATTTTAGTACCCGAGATTGCGCTCACACCACAGCTTGTTGCAGAATTTGCCCAACACTTCACAAATCTTATTGTTACTCACTCCGGTATGACTGAGGCGCAGCGCCATCAAGCATGGCTCGCTGCCCTTGAATGCACAACCCCTACTGTCGTTATTGGTCCGCGTTCGGCTTTATTTATGCCACTGCGCAACGTAGGCCTCATTGTCGTAGACGAATGTCACGAGCCCAGCTATAAACAAGAGCAATCCCCGCGTTACTCAGCTCTACGTGCCGCCAGTATACTTGCCCACCACCACAAAGCCCAGCTCATACTGGGCAGCGCCACCCCAAGTGTCGCAGATTACTACCTTGCGGAGACCAATAAAAGTCAAATACTCCGTCTTAGCGCTCCAGCAATTAAAGTATCCCCTGTTCAGGCTAAAGTAATAGACCTCAAACGCCGCGATGAATTTAGGCGGCACCGATTCTTCTCGAACGTGCTACTTACCCTTATTGAACAAGCCATAGCAGATAAACAACAAACGCTGCTGTTCCACAACAGGCGCGGCACCTCACCAACAACACTATGCGAACATTGCGGCTGGTTGGCCGAATGCCCTATTTGCTTTCTCCCCCTAACCCTGCATGCTGATCGGCATATTTTGCAATGTCACCTTTGCGGGTATGCGCAGCCAGTGCCACCGAGCTGCCCGCAATGTGGCGAACCCACCATTGTATTTAAGGGCGTTGGCACCAAGCTTATAGAGACAGAAATAGCCAAACTATTCCCCAAGGCGCGTGTCGCCCGCTTCGATGCCGATACTAAATCAAGCGAAGCCGTTCATCATCGCTACCAAGAACTGTACGACGGCGACATAGACATACTCATTGGCACCCAAATGCTCGCCAAAGGACTGGACTTACCAAAACTAACTGTCGTAGGTGTCATACAAGCAGATAGCGGCCTTATCCTCCCCGACTACCAGGCGGAGGAAAGGGTCTTCCAGCTCCTTTATCAGGTTATGGGACGAGTTGGGCGAGGGCTGTTGCCGGGTCACGTAGTGATTCAAAGTTACCAACCCGACCATCCCATCCTAAAAGCTGCTATTGCACGGGATTATAAAGGTTTCTATGCTGCCGAACTCCAAAAACGGCATGCAGGAAATTTTCCACCCTTTCGCTATCTGCTAAAACTAACCTGTAGCTATAAAACTGAGCAAGGTGCTGTCAAAGCCTCACAAAAGATGGCCAAAGAATTACGTGCTCACCATCCAGACCTTGAAATTTTTGGTCCCACTCCTGCTTTTTACGAACGGCTAGGGGGAGCTTACCGCTGGCAATTAGTCATTAAATCTAGACAGCGGCGCCAGCTCCTCACCATTGCCACCTCCCTGCCTGCTGGGTGGCAGGCAGATATAGACCCCCTCAGCCTACTTTGATCTGTTAAAATCCTCTTCTATCGGGTATAGTTAACCTAAGTTATGATGAAGCGCGACGCAATTATCACCTTGCCAAACCCTCATCTGAGAGACAAATCAAAGCGTATACACACCGTAACGCCAGAGGTTAGGCAGCTTGTTACAGATATGCAAACCGCCACGCTCGATTGGGAAGACCACCGTCCCCATGAGCTGGGTGTTGCTTTAGCTGCCGTGCAGATAGACCACTTACAGCGTATCGTTATTATCCGCAATAACTTCGACGATAAAAACGACCGCTCCTTTGTAGCCCTTATCAACCCAGAGATCGTTAAGTTGGAAGGTGATCTTACCTATGATCACGAGGGCTGCCTGAGCGTACCAGATGTGTACGGTCTCGTACCCCGCTACAATAAGGTACGGGTTAAAGCCCTCGATGAAGACGGCCGCGAAATCCGGCTCAAGGCTGACGGCTTTCTTGCCAGGGTGCTGCAGCACGAAATCGACCACACCAACGGTATTGTGTTTATAGATCATATTAAAGATAATGATGCCTTCTTTAAACTAACCGAAGATGGCCAACTACTTAAGGTCTCGCATGAATCAATCCTCAACAATAGTCTTCTTTGGTAGCGGGCCCGTGGCTTGCAAAACCTTGGAGGGCCTGGTGGCGGCTGGCTTTGCGTTCGAAGCTATTATTACTAAACCCCGGGCAGAGAAGCATAAAGGAAGTGTGCCAGTGCTCGATTTTGCCAAAGCCCACCACCTACCCTTCTTCACCCCTGTAAATAAAACCGAGTTATCCGAACTCTTTCGTAGTCACCGATTTAAGAGCCCAGCGGGACTTGTGGTAGATTATGGCATTATCATCTCCCAAGATGTGATAGCTTCCTTCCCTAAAGGGATTGTAAACAGCCACTTCTCTTTACTGCCCCAGTGGCGCGGTGCCGACCCTATAACTTTCTCCGTCCTAAGTGGGCAACGGGAAACAGGGGTGAGCTTGATGGTGATTAATGAAAAGCTGGATGAAGGGGAGCTCATTGCCCAACAAAAGCTGTCCATAAGTTCGGACACTACCACCCCTACCCTAACTGACCAACTTATCATACTTAGCAATTCCATGATCGCGAGTTACCTACCCCGATATATCTCAGGCGATATAAATACCTATACTCAATCTGTTACCACACCCCCAACTTACTCTCGTAAGCTCACCAAAGAAGATGGACTACTGTTAGTTTCTAAGCCGGCCGAACAACTTGAGCGTGAAATTCGAGCCTTTCAAGGCTGGCCGAAAAGCAGAATCACTTTGCTAGAAAAATATGATGTAATAGTGCTTAAGGCTCGCGTAGCCCAGGGGCCGACAGATGGTTCATTGGTTATACCTTGCGCGAATAATACCTATTTAGAAATTACAGAGCTCACCGCCCCAAGCGGTAAGAAAATGTCAGGCCAAGATTTTTTGCGCGGTTACAAAAAATAACCAGCACAAAACTGGTTATTTACAGTTACTAACAAGACTAGGCTTGGGACGCTTCTGTAATTGGCTGATCACTGCCTAAAATTTTGTCGCGATTCGCACCGACCTCTTGTTTCAGCTTCTCAAGTTCTTCAGCTACCACATCTTTATAGTTGGGGCGGTTAGTCTCAAGCCATTTGAGTGCCCCTTGTTCGTCGTTATTGTCTATGAGGCGCTCAAACGCAGCCAGTTGCTCATCGGTCATCCCTTCAGACAAACGAGTACCAACTCGGAGTTCTAACTCCTCGTACAAGTGCTGCAAAAATGCCTGTTTCTGGTCATCTGGAAGGCTACCGAGGCCCAGGTTTTGCAAGAAGTCATCATCAAGGCTAAACATACACAATTTTCCTTATCTTACCTAATGATACTTGGTAAAGTGTTACTCAACAAGTACATCTTATTATATGAGGTGGTTAACCCGAGCGATATAAAGGGCAGCTTGAGGACTTAAGGGCTTGCCCGGGTGACGGAGACCAACTTCACCAGCATGTACGCCCGAGTCAAAGGTAAAGAAGTCTTTGGGAAATTTATCTACCAGGTCATGGCTTTGTGCGTTCCAGGCGTCCTGACCCAGCCCTAGATTATGATAAAGCTCAAATCCGCCCATATTATTGTGGATTGGGGCTGTCAGGGCATTGAAGTTGTGTAACTGCTCAGGAGTTAAAGTAGAAGGATCGGGAAGGATGTTAGGAGTAGGTACCTCAATTGGATTAGGAATGCCATCTATGCCACCAATCATTCCATTGTCCTGCGCGCCTTCAACCCATACGCTACTAGCCCCATGGATGTGGAATAGGTCTTTGACGGCGTCCATAGCGGCTGCAATATCATGACCCTTACGGCCAGCCTCAAAGCCAACCGCCAGAAGGGCTGCGGCACCCAAGACGCGCCCAATCTTATTCTTAAGACCCTTTTTCTGCTCGGGAGTGGCGGTAGCAGGTTGCATTTCTGCGTGATGCATCCGCCAATACTCGTTCAGGTCGACTGCTCGTTGGCCACCATCGTTAAAGTGTTGTACGTCCCTACCCAAATTCTGAACATGGTCGGCTGCAAAAACATAAGTACTATCAACGGCAGGAGTAACTGGCCGATTCCCTTGAAAACGCTGCTCTGTACGGTGCAAGGTTACAGGAGGATTTGTCTCGCCAGGTAACTGAGCTGGGAAGCCCATAATCTCGTAACTGATAACGAGAGTAGTACCATCTGGGGATTGCTGAGTAAAGACCATCTTGTCGCCAACATGAGCGCCGTACCGCTCATTCGTAACAGATTCACGCTGGTCTAGAACAGAGGTGTTCTGTTCCAAGCTATTCTGTCGGGCGGCACGGGCGGCTACCTCAGGATTAGTAGGCACAACCGCAGTGCCTTGAGCATTTTCACTTAGATAGACCGTACCCCTCTCAGGAGCTGGACCAGGGTCGGGTCGGTCTGGATCATCATCTGGTGCACCGGGGTCACCTTCCCGCTCGGCAGCGCGCAATTCATCGTAGTTGGGTATAAAGGAACGGGCAACATCGTGAAATACGCCGTTTCCGGCGTCTTCGCCATTCTCGTCTTCATCACCCCACCACTCATCACGGGGCATAGTAGCAACATTTTCAAGAGCTTGGCGGGCCTCATCTACCATATCATCATAATCTGGATCGTTTGGATCGAGATCCACGGTAAAATGAGGTAAAATACGGTCAATATCTTCAGTATTATCTTCAAGGATACCCCTCATAAGACGGCGTTCATACTCGCGGGTACTTGTTTCGGCTTCTACTCGTGCGAGGGCATCTTCAGGGCTGGCGCCCATCGAGACATACCAGGCCTCCCCAGTATTACGTGCTTCCCTTAGCGCTTCCTCGTATGCTGCGTCAAACTTAGCGTTCAGATTGCTTAGCTCTTCAAGGTGAGCTTTGTCCATCTTATCGAGGATAGGTTCAAGGTTCTCCATCCACTTTTCGTGCATAAAGCTGCGTTCATTGCCCTGCTCCGCTACTGCGGGATTACTGTGGTGTGACTCTGGGCTTGACATGGTGGTGAACTCTTTAGTTTTTTTGTTTTTAACTAGTGCTTAAACTTAAATTAGCATAAACGTGATGATTTTGCAATAGTATTGATTAAATAACTATCTTCAAACCGCCAAATACAGAAGTTTCACACCTTAGAATATTGACTAATTTTACATTTTGTGATTAAATATAAACACTTTCGCGAGGTGGAAGTACGCGCGGGAGGGCAAGTTAACAACTTGGCTACTACACAATCTACATACTTTGTTGAACTGTGCACGTTTAAACACAGCGCTCTGGTAGGAATACTTATTCTTGCTAAGGAGCGCTGTGCTTGAGCGTTTGGCGCCCGGCAACGGACACCGATCGCACAGTCAGCAAGATCCTACCGAACCCGAGACCACTTAAGGAGTGTGTCCCGTCATGACCAGTCACCTCGACCCCTCGAACCGAGCTGCTGACAATCCGTCCCTCAGCGATCTGTTGGCGCTTCGGCCGGGTGTGAGGCAGCACCTCGAAGACGACGCGGCCCGCAGCGAAGCGGTCGCTGACAAGTTCGGCCACGAGTACGTGCGCCGGACCCAGCACCTCAGCCCCCAGGCGCTCGACTTCGTTCATGGCCTCCTGACCGATCTGCTCCGTCGCACCCTGCCCCTCCCGGGTGAGGACGCGACGGGCGAATTGGCACTCGACCGGACCCAGACCCACGGCCTGGCCACCGCGGCCCTCCCGGCCGGGACGGCTCAGATCGAGGGGACCGACCTCCCCCGGCTCGTGCGGGCG
>DATIBT010000017.1:0-5469 GCA_035457345.1 Saccharimonadales bacterium (SeqCode)
TTTCCTTCACCGGTTTTCATTTCGGCTACGCTGCCTTCATGAAGGGCCATGCCGCCAATCAGCTGCACGTCAAAGTGGCGCATCTTGAGTACGCGGTCGCTGGCTTCACGGGTAAGAGCGAAGGCGTCGGGTAAAATCTCATCGAGTGTTTTACCTTTTTTGAGTTTTTCTTTAAGTACTGCAGTCTGCTTTTTAAGCTGCGGGTCCTTCATTTTTTTGTAGGTGTCGCTCAGGCCATTTACCTGGCGGACCCTCTTACGCAAACGACGTAATACTTTATTTTGCGGGTCGCCAAAAATCTTTGTCAAAAATTGCTTCATTACTCACTCCCAAAAATCAGTTGCTAACGTAATTTCAGACTATGTTCTAGTATACATTTCATTGGGCGTCAGCGTAAGCATTGACTGATGTATTATTTAATATCCTCATTGTTAGTTGCGAAACAATGCTCGGCATAGTTTAATGAAACGTCACCCGTTGACTCAAGCACCACGGAAGTGGAGGTATGCAACATGGCAACCGACGCTGAAGACATTCCCGAGAATGGCATACTCCGGCACCTAGTCGACGCTGCGGTACACGGACGCACAACGGTCGTGGAAGGATTCGACGTCAGTGCCATCGTGCGCGAAGCGCTCATGGACCACGGACAACCCAATGTAATCGTCCAACACTTACAACGCATTGCCCATGAGCTACAAGACGAGTACACCATCGCCCCGGCCGCTCCGCCGTTAGATCCAACGGGCGCCGGCTACGCACGAGGCATGCTGGTGGCAGTGTGCCACAGGAACGTAGCCCTCAACAACGATGGCTACGTGTCTCATCATGAAGATGTGATAATGGTCATTGCCCTACCGGTTGTTGGGAGATGTCAGGTTGTCGGGCCGTTGCCGCCAAGCGACACAACCGTAACCGCTTCCGTTGCCGAACAGCTGGGAGGCTCGGCAGCCAGGCGCGCCCACACCAGACTCACCAGGCTTACTTCGCCAGCGGCCGCGATACTCAGAATGCTGCGGTTCAAAGCTTCCGACGCAGCCGCCTTCGACGCTGAACTCAGCCGCGCCGAGGCAATCATCGGTGACGGCATTGACCACGGCGTCATGCAAGTCGTCAACGCGATGCGCAACCGCATACCGCAACTCTTGCCCGCTTCTGGGAGGAACCCCGCATCTGACGGGCAAGCGCTCCAGCTCTGGCTCGCAATGTCGCACCTGGCCATCGCGGCCGAAATGATCGGCATGCCATTCGAAATTCTCTTCGAACAGGCAGCCGCGCTGGCACGTCTCCAACGAGACACAAGAACCACCTGAGCAACGGGCGATCGTGCGCCTCGGCCCCACCCGAGGCGCACGCTCTTCCCTGTCACCTTTTTACTTGCGCGTGACATACATATACGATACGCTTTTATACGCATGCGTTTTCAGCCGCGGTTTTCTTAAGTGAAGCGAGGTCCAGTTTTGGCAAGGCAACGCAGTGACGCAGGCTCTGGCCAGCATAGACAAGAAAGGGTCGTTAGTCATCGACGCCGACGCGATTATCAACTCGTCAGCGCGATCGTTACAATCGGCGTTACGGTTCTTCTGGTACTGATTGGGGGGCAACCGAGGCTCGAACCTAGCAGGGCGGCCACCGGTCCGCAACAAGCCTCAGCGTCTACCCCGCCATTCCGCGCTGGTGAACCACCGGTCAGCACGACGGCCCCTTCGGCCACACCGCCAATCAAGAGGGTGGCGACACGCCCACCGTCTGCCGCTCCGATCACCACAGCGTCAATCACGGCCAGCAGCAGCGCCGCAGTATCCGTGCCACCCGCCCCTGAGGCACCGCAACCTACCCCAGAGCCCATACTGAGTCCGGCGCCAATGCCACCGGTATCGAGCTTGCCGCCCGTAAACCCGTCGCAGCCACCCGGCACGACGACGCCACCAGAGAGCGGCTCGCCACTCGACGCCGCGCCTACTACCAGCGGCGAACCGTCCAATCCCAGCCCGAGCGATTCAGCATCGCCCCCAGAGGCTGCGGCGTCGGCGTCGGTCCCCCCTGCTCCTTGGTGGTAAGTGCCCCTAATCGGCCAATAACGCATGCGGCTCCGTCCAGACACGCTTACCGTTAGGTGAACAACACCCCGCCGAAACGTGATCTGGGCGGGGTGTTGTCACAGGTTATTTCTTGGCTATTCCATCATACGAACGCGCAAGCGGCCCAGGAAGCCGGGGTGCTTCTCGCGCAAATGCGCAATATGCGCCTGCTTGTATTTCACAAGTTGGTTCCTAAGCTTAGCCTCAACAATATCTACTGCTGCGAACATATTCAGCGTGGATTCTTTTGCTTGTAACATCTGGCTGGGCAGATGCAATAGTACTTCGCATTCGTACTTGTTGCCAAGACGGTTGTTGGTTTCGCGCAATTTTACCTCGGCGTGCACGCTTTGGCGCGCGTGCTTGGGCATGTATTTATCGAGCTTGCCGATTTTTTTTGTAATGTACTTCTTGATGTCCTCACCAAGCTCTACGTTTATACCGGCAGTATCAATGCGGGCAATCATTTGGGGTATGCTTCCTCCGTTTTTTTATTACCCTTTGGTGTCTCTTCTATTTCTATTATAGCACCGCCCGACGGCGCTTGACCGATGTAAATTATAAGAAAACTACAAAACTTTTTTACCGCTCATGTACGGCCATAACACTTCCGGCACGGCAATAGTGCCATCGGCTTGCTGAAAATTTTCGATGATGGCAATGAGTGGGCGCTGAGAGAAAACCGTGGCGTCGTTGGTGTGCACCAGCTCGATTTTTGCCGCCTGAAACCCTGGCTCGTTAACCATAGTTCTGCGCACTCGGGTTTGCATGCGGCGAGCCTGATAGTCGGTAATGTAATCAGCAGTGTGCGTTTCCCGGTATTTGTTCTGGCCGGGCAGCCAGCTGTCGATGTCCACGCCCGCAGCATTCGGCCCGCCAATATCAGCGGTGCATTTTTGTAGCACGCGGTACGGCACTTTCAGCTCGCTCATTAAATATTCCTGAATGGCGACCATGAGTTTGTGCTCCTCCAACCCATCGTCGGCAGTCGTGAAGCTTTCCATTTCGAGCTTGTCAAACTGGTGCAGACGGAAGATTCCTTCCATGTCTTTGCCATATGTGCCGGCTTCGCGGCGGAAGGCAGTCGTATAGCCAACTAACCGGATCGGCAGCTCCGACTCGTCAAGGATTTCACCTAAATACATAGGCGCCATGACGTGTTCGGCACTGGCGTTGAGCCACAGATCGTCATCTGCGAGCTTGTAGGTCTGCTCTTCTTTGTTGAGGCGGCAAGTAGCATCGTACACATCGGTGCGGGCAACGGCAGGTGGCATAACCAAGGTGAAGGGTTTGCTGCTGACCTTTAAGCCGTTGTCGGCGATGATTTTTTTCAGGATATCCTCGTTCGTCAGCACGTCCATGCCGAACATCATAAGGGCAAAATGCAGTCGCGCCAGGTCACCTTTTATGTAGGCAAAGCGGGCGCCGGCAACTTTGGCGGCGCGCTCTTTGTCTATCCAGCCGCGGGCTTGTGCGATTTCCCAGTGGTTTTTTGGCTCAAAGTCGAACTTGGTGGGCTCGCCGACGGTTTTGGAGACGACGTTTTCATCCTCACTCTGGCCTACCGGAACGTAATCGAGCGGCATATTGGGGATGGTCTTCAGAACCTTAGCAAATTCTTCCTCCGCGGCCCGGAGCTTTTCCTCAAGCTCGGCTAGCTGAGCTTTTAGTTCCTTGCCCTGGGCAATCTGATCTTCGGACGGTTTTGTTTTGCCGACCGCCTCGGCGAGCGTATTGCGTTGCTGGCGCACTTCTTCGGTTTTAGTTTGAAGCTCGCGGCGCGAATTATCTAGCTTAAGCAAACTTGATACATCAACCTTGTAACCCTTCTGCTCGGCTTTGGTTTGGACCTCTTTGGGATTGTCGCGGATGTATCGTATGTCTAACATGAGGCCAATTATAAGGTGATGAGCCGCCTTTGGGCAACTGGCCTCGTGCTGAGCGTAACGCCGCCCCAACCCCACCCAGGGGTTCTTCCTTCCATCTCAGGACCGTGCGGCTCACAAAAGTGACCCGCCCTATCGCGGAAGGCTCAACCATCGATGGAAGGAAGAACACCCTTTGGCGGCTGGCGCGTCACGAGCTTCCATCTGCAAACGGGCAGCCTCGGAACTTGCGAAGCCCCGAGTGGCGCGGAGGGAGGGTACACCAACCGCACGCAGCCGGTGCTCCGGCGAGTACGGATGGGAGGTCGCCCTGAGCGACGAAGCTCGGGGTCTTTTTGTTGCTGCTAGGTTTTTGCAAGGGGCGCGTACGCCACATGGCACGCTCCAATGCCGGTCTTCTCAAAGAATTTCTGATGATATTCTTCCGCTGGATAAAACGTGCCCGCCGCCGTTATTTGCGTGGCGATGGGCTTGTTGAACTGCTTTTGCGCCATGCCACGGACTTCTTCGGCAACGGAGCGCTGGTCGTCATTAAGAGTGAAAATAGCCGAGCGATAGTTATCCCCCACATCCGCCCCTTGCCGGTTTACCTGCGTAGGGTCATGCATTCTAAAGAATTGGCGGACCATGTCGCCGTAGCTTATGGTGCCGGGGTTAAATTCAATCTGACACGCCTCGGCATGACCTGTAGTATGCATGCATACCTGTTCGTAGGTGGGATGCTCGGTGTGGCCGCCCGTGTAACCAACCACCGTTTTTGTCACACCAGGAACTTGGTCGAAGTACGCCTGTACTCCCCAAAAACACCCGGCGGCAAAGATGGCAGTTTGCGTGGTAGCCATACTACTATGTTACCCCGCGACCGCTCGGGCAGCCAAAATAAGGATGGCCGCACCCAACACGTTCAAGCCTAAACAGATAACTAACAATACAATCTTGGGGAAATGTGAAATCCCTAAGATGCCCAAGCCAATTTCGTCCGGCAGCGGCGTGGTAATAATAAACGTGCCCAAAAGTAACATTGCCGCAGAACGTCTTGGCTTACCTGGTTTCTTTTTGGTGAATATAGAGCGGACACGCAGATATAGCGGCTTGAGCTCGTGGAAAATACGCTCCTCAAAGAATAGGAGCAAAAGCATATCTCCCACCGCCGCGCCAATACCAATAATAAGCGCCAACAAAAGCGGATCGTGCTTGGTGGCTAAATCTATAATTAACAATACGGCCGGCGCGGCGGTAAAAAACGACGCCGATAACACCCCGGCAACTAACCCACCCACATACCCCAATCCTTCGAGATAATGGAAAATACTAGTGAGCAAGGCGCTGTCCAAAAGCGCCACAAACAGCACAATACCGGCAATGGCTATGGTTGTGTGCTTGTACTCATACCTAAGCCACCACTCGTTCAAGCGGATCTGTTTGTGCATGACATGGTGTTTTTTTGCTGCTCGCCCACCCATGACAATTACTGTAGCAGCCTTTGCAATGCCAACTCGAAA
>DATIBT010000018.1:0-14499 GCA_035457345.1 Saccharimonadales bacterium (SeqCode)
CAAGCCGACCAATGTCTTATCCATAGATTGCATGCCAACATCACCGCCAGTCTGAATAACGGCGTCAAGTTGGTGGCTTTTGCCTTCGCGGATGATGTTACGGACAGCGGGCGTGGCAGTTAGAATTTCTGCAGCCGCGATGCGTCCGCCGCCTATGGCCGGAATGAGACGCTGCGAACAGATGGCCTGCAGGATGTTAGCCAGCTGGCTGCGGATTTGCGGCTGCTGGTGCGGCGGGAAAACGTCTATCATGCGGTCAATGGACTGCGCAGCACTGTTAGTGTGCAACGTGGCAAATACCAAGTGACCGGTTTCGGCGATGGTAATAGCGGCGCTAATGGTCTCAAGATCGCGCATCTCGCCGATGAGGACAACATCTGGATCCTGACGAAGGCTGGAGCGCAAGGCAGCACTAAAGCTGTAGGTGTCGTAGTGAACTTCACGCTGCACGACCAGTGAACGCTTTGATTTGTGCGTAAACTCAATTGGATCTTCGATGGTGATAATGTGATCGGCTTTCTCTGTGTTAATTTGATCAACAAGAGCCGCCAGAGTGGTCGACTTACCAGAGCCGGTCGGGCCGGTCACTAATACTAGCCCGCGTGGGTAGTTGGCAAATCCGTTCACTACAGCCGGCAGGCCTAGCTCGGCGATACTCTTAATTTCGTTGGGAATAAGGCGCAGAGCTGCAGCCAGATTACCCCGTTCATGAAAAGCGTTCACACGAAAGCGCCCAAGGTCGCCAAAGGCAAAACTAAAGTCAAACTCTTTGTCCTTTAAGAGGATCTGTTTTTGCTCATCGTCCAAAATAGCAAATACGAGAGCCTCAACTTGTTCTTCGTTAAGCGCTTCGTAGCCGGCAATGCCCGCCAAATGACCATCAATGCGCAGCATGGGCGGCATGGCAACTTGCAAGTGAAGGTCAGAGGCGCGCTTTTTAATCACCTCTTCTAGCAAAATTTCGATTCGTAGTTGTTGTGCCATTTGCCACCCTTCCTTTTAGGCCATATTCGCTGCCACGCGGTTAACTTCTTCAAGTGTTGTTTGGCCTGTTAAAGCCTTGAGGTATCCGTCCTGCCGCATGGGGATCATCCCCTGCTGTACGGCTTGTTTTTGAATCTCGGCACTTGTTGCCCGCTTGATGATAAGGTTTTGGATCTCTTGCGTCACCTCCATAACCTCGTACAAACCCACCCGGCCCTTATAGCCACCAGGGGTCTGCGGCGTGTCCTTGCCCTTGACTAAAGTATAAGCTTTTTGGCCGGCGAGCGGCAAGTCTTTGTAGCCGAGGTCTGCCGATACACGGTGGACGAGCGTACGGTCCTTCGGCAACAAATGACCGACAGTCTCATTAATACTGGCCGTCTCCATTTCGTTAGACTTATAGGTTTCGCGATCATCGGCCGTGCGGCGCACCAAGCGCTGGCCAATAATAACATTCACTGTGCTGGCTATAAGAAATGGCTCAATACCCATATCGAGCAAGCGTGGCAGGATGCCCGCGGCACTGTTGGTGTGTAGGGTACTAAATACTAAGTGGCCCGTGAGTGCCGCCTGGACGGCAAGGTCGGCGGTTTCGCGGTCGCGGATCTCACCCACCATTACTACGTTCGGATCCTGACGCAGAATAGAGCGCAGACCCGCAGCGAACGTCAAACCAACATCAGTGTTCACTTGGATCTGGTTTACGCCGCTCATTTTATATTCGACTGGATCCTCAAGAGTTACGATATTAATCTTATCGCTCTTGATCTCGTTAATCAGGGCATACAAACTGGTCGACTTACCAGAGCCGGTCGGGCCAGAGGTTAGAATCATGCCATTCGGTTTTTTAATGCCGTCGCGAATCATGCGCAGCGCCCGGCCCGCGTACCCCATATCTTCCAAATTAAGTTTGGTGCCTGATTTGTCGAGTAAACGAATAACCACCTGTTCACCCCACACGACAGGGCTTATGGCGATACGCAAGTCCACATCTTTTCCACCGACGTGGATAGCAAACTGGCCGTCCTGAGGCACGCGGTGTTCATCGATTTTAAGGTTACTGAGAATTTTAATGCGCGAAATAAGAGCTGGCTCAATACTCTTAGGAAGCTGCATGATTTCGCGCAGCACACCGTCGATGCGGCAGCGGATCTTAAGGGCCGTCTCGAGCGGCTCAATGTGAATATCAGATGCGCGAGCACGCACTGCGTATTCCAAAATAGTACTTAGCGCACGGCTAATTGGCGAATCTTGAACCAAGGTCTTAATATCTTTTTCTGGTTTTTTTGCACCAGCCTTACCGGTAGCAGGAGCTTCCTCTGGTGCTTGGGTCGAAGCAATAGCTGCGCTCACGCCTTCAGCTAGGTTGGTATGATACTGCTCAAGTACGTGCCGGATCCCCTCTTCTGATGCCATATAAACTTTAATCGGATGCCCGATTTTATTTGCCAGGTAGTCCACAGCCTGCACATTGTTCGCATCGATCATAGCGACTGCTAAGCGGTTCTGTACTTCACCCAACGGCACAGCCATGAAGTGTTCAGCGATATCACGAGGCAGCAAATCGAGCACCGCTTGCTCAATCTGAGCGTCGGTTAAATCAACATAGGGCACGCTCGATATTTGAGCAATAAGCCGGGTAATATCCTCGTTGCTGACCACTTTATTCTCGGCGAGCAAAGCAAAAAGCGGCTTGCCACCGGGCGCCATTGCCTGTTGGCGGTACGCGTTGAGCGCGTCTTCTTTAATGAGGCCCTCGCTTACGAGCAAAGCCTCTAATTTCTTTTGGTTCTCATCGGTGAGAATACTCAACTTCGCACCTCACTCATTGCCGTCAGTTTCCGAATGGCTGGTTGTTTGCTGGACTGCCGATCTGAATCACGACCGTCGGGTTAATAGCGTCTTTGTTAAAGATACTTTTAGATGGCTGCACTATGCTACTGCTAATTTCTTCTACTTTTTCTACCTTGGTTGCCTGCTTTTGAGGCTCACCGAACAAAGCCTTGACTATGAAAAACGAAGCAACAAGCGTAATGGAAACAATAAGCACTAACAAGGCGATGTCATTTTTTTTCATTTCACCACCTCCTGTTTTGCATTGGCACTTTTTGCGGGCTGGAAGTAGGTCACAGCATCAAACGTGGCGCGCAGATTGGCATCTGTGCCGTTCATAGTCACCCCAGTAATTTTAATGGGGCGGATGGTGCGTTCTAAGTCGTGGACCATAGTACGGATTTGTGAGTATGAGCCGCTCACTACAAAAGTAAACTTAGCTTCTTGTGGTGTAGCTGCGCTGCTACTGCTTGTTGTAGGTGACGCAGCAGCTGCCGCACCACCCACTTCTGAAGGCACTGTTATATTCTCAATAGTGATACCCGAACGATTTAGAATTGCCTGTTGTAATGAGGTGGCCAATGCCGCAGGATCGAGTGTTGTGGGAAGGGCATCAAGGATACTCTTGGTTGCCGTATCGTTGGGGTCAGTTTTGACGCTGGCGAGTTCTGGATTCGCAAGCAGAGCATCAACTTCCTTCTTGAGTTCGTTGGCATTGCTCACATTTTTAGTAAGCGTATCACTTGCCTTATATTTGGCGTTCAGTACCTTATTGTTGTAATCCCATTTTGAAAACATATATTGGCCAGTTGCGATACAAAAACTTACCGCTATCGCAGCAACTGCAACCCAAACAAACATATAGCGTCCTGCCAGTTCAATTTGCTGGCGTTTTTTAAGGCCGGTCAGTCGCGGCGCATCACCCTTAGATGGAACGCCTCCTGGCGCCACTGGGGCTGGAGCTTGTGGCTTTTGCTCTCCTGGCATTACTGATCTCCTGGTTTATCGAATAGTTGCTGAGTTGGGTTCGGACTTTGAGTGACAGACTGCGTAGTGGTAATATTTGGAACACTGGCCGTCATATCAGTATTCCTGGCATCAAACACGAGGTCTTTATATACCGTGCGAACAATAAAGCCAACGACCGGCTGTCCCGAAGAACGCGACAGGTCGGCGCTCTGCACAAGCACTTGCTCAAAAATACTATCCGTTACCGGCTCACCTTCCCCGCCAGCCTTGAAGGTTACTTGAGCGTGCTTGAGGGTATCTACAAATACGTTGAAGGTTTCGTAGCTCTTAGAGGTTCCGGTGAATACAATAGACTTGTCTTCGGTAAGAACTTGTAGTTCGCTAAGGCTTACGTTGTTAGGTGCACTGGGATTCATCACACTCATAAAATCGAAAAGGCGGCTGTAAATACCTTTGCTTTCATGCAAATTTGGCAAGCTGCCAAGCTGATTTTGTACGGTGAGGTATTTGTCTATGTCGTTGATGCCTTTGAGCTGTTGCATCTTGCGGGTAATGTCGTCGGTCGCAAGCTTGACCTGTAACTGCTGGACGAAAGTGACATACACAAAGAGTAGCGCGCTTATACCGACGGCACCAATTGTTGTGAATATGGCAATTGTGATAACAAGCGCTTTGACTTTCTGTGCCTTGATGAATTCTTTCTTAAGATCTGGTAGAAGGTTTAACTGTATCATATTGTCCGCTCCGCCAAACCGACCACCACCGCAAAGTGCGGTGCCAATTGTTGCAATGTATCCCGGAGGTCGTTACCGTAATGTACATTACCCCAAGCATTGCCAGGCATAGTTGCCAGGCCAGTTTTGGTAGCAAGGTACTCACCGAAGGCAGGGATAGTAAGTGCATAGCCAGAAAGAATAATCGATGTAATAGGCACATTCGGATACCGTGACTGGAAGAATTTGGCAGATTTAGTCACTTCTGCCGCGAATTGTTCGAGCGTTGCGTCTAGAGACTTAAGAATTTGGCCCTCTAGCCTATCGGGGTATAAACCGAATTTAAGGATAAATTGCATAGCCTGCGCCTCGTCTATATTGAGGTTTTGCATTGCCGCCTTTACCAACGTTTGAACGCCGACAGGAATGGAACGAACCAACCGAGGGGCGCCGTCAAGCACAATGACAATGTCTGTTGTAAAATCGGCAAAGTCAACTATCATGTGAGCATCTTTGTTTCCTGCTGGCAGCAAGGCACGTACCAGCGCCAAAGAGTCAGGCTCAAGCGCGACAACATTCAGCCCGAGACCTTCGATAAGATCAAGTCGAGCTTCACTAAATTTATTGGCAACGCTCGCCAGGAGCACCTCGATTTTGCTTGAATCACGAAGCGATTTGCCAAGTACGGCCCAGTCCAGTTTGACTTCATCGATTGCCATAGGAATAAACTGCTCAGCCTGGTATTTAATAGTGCTAGCCAACTCTTGCGGTGGAAGATCGGGCAAATCAACAACAGTCGCAAACGTCTTATTAGATGGAATACCTGCCACAACATTCCGGGTAGAGATACCCGACTGAGCGAGTAAATTGGTAATGACCTCCCCTAACCGGCGCTGATCTTCCGGAGCATCAGATGTCGCCACTTTAATATCTACTGGCGCAGAGCCATACTTGAGCAGCGTCCAAGAATCGCCCGTTTTACCGAGCTGCACGACACGGATCGCCGCGGTACCAATATCAAGCGCAAAGAAGTCGCCCACCGAAGAAAAAAGCTTCATACTGCCCTCGATTATAGCATAAGCGTATTGTTACTCGGCAACCTTTTCGGAGGATTCTGTCTAAAAACGTGGTGGAAGATCCAACACACTTGTTGTCTCTATGCTTGAGCTTGTGGTGCTATTAAGAACACTGCGAAGATACATCTCCGGACTAAACCTAAAGTGCTCGCCTGGTGCCTGACGCGCTGCATCAGTAGCCCCAGAAGCGCCAAAGGCACGGGCGAGATCGAGACGTGCCGCAAGCACCGCCCCATTCACCGTCAACTGATTGGCGGCGCAAGGGTGCGTCACGGTGATGGGTTCGCTCTTGGGGAAACACGTATAGAATATACCCGTTGAAGCACCATTACCACGGGCAACAAATATACCATCCATCTGGCTAACGCCGGGCGCGACATAAATATTACCAGTTGTGATGACAAGAAGGCTTGGAATATCGTTCACACTTGCGTAGCTTGCAGGATAAGTAAGGTTGCCGCTTATTGTTACATCACCAGTCGCGTAATACACTTGCTGGCCACCTGCGGGCATAGTACCGCTTAGCGTAAGAGCACCCCCCACCCGCCACGCGCCGCTGCCTCTGCCGGCCACATTGTAGGCACCCGCACCAATAGTGGGCGACGAGGCGTAATTTGCCGTGTAGTCATTAATACAATGAGAAGCCGCGCCATAATAACCGAGCCGTGAGGCAACTGGATCGCTATTCGAGTACGTTAGCATACGCGGGGTTGCCCCTACTGTCCCATACTGGCTAAGAACACGGCTAGCCGATCCAAAACTCGTTATCTGGCCAAGTGCAACGACTTGATATTCGCCTACGGATCCGGCCCGCGCGCCGCTCGACAAGGTACGGCCAACCGTTGTGATTTTGGCGCTCGTATTACATGTAGGGGTCACAGCGGCGAAGCCGCCTCCCGCCCATACGTCGTTGCCCATAAACCAGCTGTATGGCGTTTTGGCAATCGTAACGCACACCTCCGCACTCGTTCTTGGACCGCCCGCATCGCTCTTTGGGTTCACCAGTAATGAACGGCAGAGACGCGAGCCAGGCGCCTGGCTGCCAACAGTAACTACTTCAGTTGCCACCGTTGTCGGGACATTTGGCTGGAATACCCTAGGGCAACTGGTACCCGGAGGGGCATATCCCCCATCTGACGTGCGGGCAACATCCTGTTGTGGTAGCGGCGACCAACCTGGCGGACGATTATTACCGACAGGTGTACATGCAACACTAGTCGATGCTGTCAGCCCACTACTTGTTACCTGATACGTGAACGTTATTTGGTCGCCCTCAGCAGCATTAGTAGCACTGGCGGTGACCGTTGGCGTAAGGTTAAAGTCTGGGATAACGGTCGCGCAAACGGTCGGTCCACGTCCGTTACGCCCCCCTGAACTATTTGACGGATCATATCCTACCCGTTCACAAATTTGGGACCCCACAGCAGCATTAATAGGCACTGTTCTTGTGTGGTTAAATACATTCTTCTCTTGGCCTGCCGCATACGTGCCAGAGTTCGCCGGACCACCAACCGTTGCTTGGTTGGGCATATTTTGTGCCACCCAGGTGATACTCGTATCGGTGGCCGTGGGGCCGTTATTGCGCACATAGTGTCTAAACGTTATGGTGCCATTTGGTTTAACGGTTGTTGGGGAGACTGTCGTACGCCCGCTTATACTGTAATTTGCAGCATCAGGAATTGGCGCCATATTTCCCACAGGGTTGGCACATTCCCACTTTATAGCGTAAATAACGGAGCCAGAGGCGTTACGGAACGCGATGACCGGCTTCGTATCACATTCATCATAAAAGGCATCGTCGTTAGGCGACCCGCCGCCCCTTGGCCCCTGGTAGTACGTATTTATGCAGAAGCTGTAGTTAACACGCCAGCTTATGCGCCCTTGCGAGGCGGCAGCACGTACACGCGATTCCCATTCGGCAATCTGTGCAGCGGTTGGTGGCCGGTTACGGGCTGAGCCAATCATAGTCTGGATAATGAATGCAGCACCGGACTTCTCTTGGTTGTTGCCGCTGCCGTTGTTGTCTATGTCGAGCTTGGTGTATTTTATGAAATCAATAAAATCGTTGACATTGCCGTTAACACTTGGGCGTATGGCCTCGCCGCCATAATCTTGTGGTAATACATATGTCCCCTGCGTGTCGTTGGCGTTCGTGAAATACCCGTGGTGTTCCGCGCGGCCGTACATGCCCCCGGCCGGATAGGCATATCCTGCCGCCCCAAAACCGACCAAAAATGATCCTGCTATACCCACCAATAACAGGATTTTTTTCATGGCTGGCCCCCAAGCGCTTTTATTTTGGCTTCTAGAGCAGCCTTGTCGTCTTCTTTAACGGGAGTGTCTGGGATAAGCGGTATAGCCTTTTTGTAATATTCTATGGCCTTGTTTTTGTCGCCGGCCTGTTTGTAGGTCTCTGCAAGCAAGCCTGTCACTTCATACGTTTCTTTAATAGCAGCTGCCTTTAGGTAGGAATCGATGGCCGCTTTCCAATCGCTCTTGTCGGTCGCCACGTTACCTTGCTGAATATAGAGCATGTATTTTGTTTCGTTCGATGTAGAGCTGTCTTTTAGCGCCTCATTAATCTTATTACTGACAGCCTGCTGATCACCCTGCATGCGCAAGTCTTGCACTTGGTCAACAACGGCCGGCAACTTGCCTTCGACCGTTTGGGTAGGAGCATTGTTTTTATTCAACAAAAACTGCAATCCAAAACCAGCGGCTGCGGCGGCGGCCAATAGCCCCACTACGACCACTCCAGATAGCAATTGCTTCTTGGTTAGCTTAAACTTCTTATTTTCCATAAGCCCTTACCGTTTATGTTAATACATAGCACCGTGGCACACAATGAGCGAATTACTAATTTTGAAAAAAGTTATACACTCGCCGAGAAAGGTCGGCAAACGCCGGGTCTGAACCATTCTTGCTCATAATACCCAATATGTAGGTCGATTTTGGCCCGTACACAATACCCACGTCATGCACCCAGCCATCGTAGAGCCCCACTTTATCCGCAACCTCTACCCCTTCGGGCACCCCAGAAGGGATACCGGCGCGCCACACTTGCCGTTTGAAATAGCCGATTAACCGGTCGGTCGCCTCTTTACTCATGAGCGTGCCATGATACAGGCGTAGCATAAAGTTAGTTTCGTCGCGAATAGTTGAGTATTTGTCTCCCCCACCCTGATTGTTTATATAGGTATTAGAAAATCCAGCCTCGCGCACCTTATCTTCTGCCCACTGCCAACCCACTAAATTCATAAGGGAAATAGCGCAGGGGTTGGTAGACTTAACGATCATCTCCGTCAAGCACGCCTCAACGGTCCAACCCATATCTGTTTTGGTACCGTACCCAATAGAACCATCTTTAATTTTGAGCTGGATGGTATAGTATACAAACATTTTAAAGGTACTAGCGGTTACGTATGTTTTATCCGGTTTATCTTCTGCGTAACGGTTCTGACCGCCGAGTTCACGCACAATCACCGCGTAGTCACCGCGATGTGAAGCCTCCCAATCCTGAATAATGGCAAGCAAACCGGCGTCGCTCTGCGAATATGTGCGCACATAACTCAACCGAGGCGGCGCTGGCACAACGGCAAGAGGTACCATTGGGTCAGCCTTAGTACCCTGTAGTGCGGCAATGAGCGCGTTTATGTTTGCATCGGTAGCGGCACTCAGGCCGCTCTCGGCAAGGGTGCGGCTTATTTCTTGGCCGTCGAGCGTGGTGATTGTAGCCGTGCCCGGCTCCTTTCCAACCTGTTTATCAAGCGTTGCCAAATAGGCCATTATCGCCTCTCTGTTAAATGACACACCAAACTTTTTCGTCTTGTCGTCTTGAGGGAAGGTCAGCCAGCTACCGATGGTCGCCGCATCGGGCGCGATAGCCTTATCACCAGCCTTGAGTACGGGGGAATGCCGCAGCAACGTCTCGGCCACTGTACGCGCCTCGGCCAGTTCGCTTGCTGGGCGTGCCGGCAAACGTTCAGGCACCAGGCTAATACGAGTATTGGCACCAATACGCGCACCCTTGAGCTGTTGCTTAACCGCTTCAACAGTGAACTCATAGCCATGTTTAGCTTCGTCTACAAATACAACACCATCTTTCACTTGAATGGTTGCGTCATGCGACGCTTGTTTGTCCTCGGCTACCACCTGTTTGGCAAAGGCGGTCAAGCGGTCGTCATCGGCGATCGCTACAAGAAGTGAAGAGGAACTACGCGCCTCACGGATAAGACTCGAAAACGGAATCATACGCTCCCACGTGTCATACCCGAGAACTGCGTCGGCTGACGCCTCGGCATCAATAGTTATGCCCACGCTTTGCCATTTTGCCTTCCACTGTTTGCTTGGCGTTGTAATGGTGACTTCGCTTTTTTGAGCGTAGCTAGAGAGCGCGGCAATAATCGCCGCCCGATCCTTATGGCTCACATCTATGGTACCGATGCGCATGGTAGGCAGCGCCCGCTCAGGCGGATACATAAGTTGCCAGAACACTGACATAAGACTTAAACCCACAAGCACCGCGCCAGCGGCTATCGCAATATGCTTGCGGCGTTTATGCCACAGGTAACTAACTACCCTTTTTACCCACATGTTTGTTATGTTAGCCCACTTACTAAGGGCATTATATCACTCTTGCGCGTATGCCTTAACAAAGGCCTCAGTCTTGGCGTATGCCACTGTTGCCGCTCTGCCCCGCGGATTGGCAAGCGTAGCATCTTTTTGACTGTGGTGCGCGGCAATGGAAGCCATTTTTTTGCGATGCAACTCTTCGGGCAGTTCAAAAAACACATCAGCCTGAGCGGCCGGTATGGTAACCGGCCGGCCAAGGGCAGCAAAATAAATATTCTCTATGTCGTGGAGTATTTTGCCGCAGGCTGCATACTTTTCGGTGGTCTCGCGAACTTGCAATATCGTTACTGCGCGGCCAGTCCGCCTGAGGGCAAGTTCTGCCCATTTGCCAACCATTTTATGGTCAGAGTGCCCGGTTAGGCCGTCGGGGCCAAAAGTAAGAATAGTATCTGGTTTTATCTGTTCGATAAGCTCGGCGATCTGCTCCACCGGCTCACTTTCTGGTACGTCACGGAGCGCACCGTCACCGTAGCTAAGCCAGTGGTGCTCTATCTTTCCCAAACAAGCCAACGAGTCGGAAAGCTCGTGCTCACGAATCTCGCTCAATCGGGCCTGGGGCCACTTGGTTTCGTCGGTAGTCTGGCCGGCATCGCCATGAGTAACCGTAATGCATGCCACCTGTTGCCCGTTTTCGCAGGCAGCCGCCAGGATACCACCCGATGTCCAGCACTCATCATCCGGGTGGGCATACACACCCAATATAGTGCCAAGCTTTGCAATGTCAGTCGCGGTGTATTTCATTATTGATATTATTGCATACATGAGCAGTCTCACGCCCACCTACGCCGCGCTGGAGTGGCAAGCACGGAAAACATTTGTGCGCATAATAACGCAGACCTGCCATGACAGAGACATAAGGCTCACATGGCTATCCGACCATTGGATTGCCAAGTTAGAGCGTAATAATCATCGCTGCTACATTCATGCCTATGTATTTCCCCTAAACAATGCAGCGTCAGCGGCTATTATGCGCGATAAAGTCTCTACCTACGAAGTCCTCAAGGCCGAAAACCTGCCGGCTGTCCCCCACTATCTGCTCAGGCTGCCAGCAGATCGCCGCACTACCGACACTACGGAGCACCTACTGCAAATTACGCCCCTCCCCGTTGTCCTTAAACCAAATGTCAGTGAAAGCGGAGGGGTAGATGTATATAAATGCCTCACTAAAACAGAACTCGGGCATGCCAGCCAAAAACTGGCAAGCCGTTACCCCAGTATCGCTGTATCGCCATTTACCGTTATCACCGCCGAGTATCGTATTGTGTTGCTAGACGGCCAGCCAAAAGTTGTGTTCGAAAAAATACCCTCCGGCGATCAATGGCAGCATAACCTCAAATTTGGAGCGGCACCGCAAGTAGTAACAGATGAAGCGTTGCATACAAAATTAGTCACTATAGCCCGTCAGGCATTGGCAATTATAAAGGCGCGTGTAGCTGCAGTAGATATTATCGCCACGCCAAGTGGCTACCAAATTATGGAAATCAACGGCGGCATTACCCTTAATCTCTTTAGTAGCTACTCATCCGAGAACACTCACATAGCGGCGAGTATCTACACAGACCTTGTAGAAGCAAGCCTACAAAGCTAGCTGCTGACGGTAATACGCTATAGTACGCTCCAAGCCGTCCTCTAACGTCACTTTAGGCCCCCAACCAAGTACTTTTTTAGCGAGCGAAATGTCAGGGTTACGCCGGGATGGATCGTCCTGAGGCAATTCTTTGTACACAATGTCAGACGTACTGTCGGTCAGGGTAATCACCCGCTCGGCAAGCTCAAGCAAGGTTGTTTCGGTTGGATTACCAATGTTAATAGGCCCTTCTGCATCACTCTCGGCGAGCCGCACAAGGCCATCTATTTGGTCGCTCACGTAACAAAAGCTACGGGTTTGGTCGCCCTTGCCATACATAGTAATGGGCTCGCCCCTCAATGCTTGGGTTATAAAATTGGAGACAACCCGGCCGTCCTTGGGATCCATGTGCGGGCCATAGGTGTTAAAAATGCGAGCAATGCCCGTGTTTACCTGGTGCTGATGGCGATACACCCAAATAAGTGCTTCGGCGTAGCGCTTTGATTCGTCATACATACTGCGAGCGCCGTAAGAATTAACATTCCCCCAGTAGCTTTCTGACTGAGGGTGCACTTGCGGCTCCCCGTATACTTCACTCGTCGACGCCTGAATGAATCGGCACTCATCGCGCTTTGCCAGTTCGAGCAACTGCCTCGTGCCAACTGCACCAACCAGCAATGTCTCAAGCGCAAGCCTTGTATACACCGGTGGGCTGGCCGGTGACGCCAAGTTAGCAATAATGCTGTAAGTATGGTTGGTGATGGTATCTGGCAGAGGGACGGTAATATCGCATTCTACGAAGACAAAGTTATCATTCCCCTCAAGTCCGGCAATATTCTCGTGACGGCCCGTGCACAGGTTATCAGCACAGGTTACCTCATAGCCCTTCTCTAAAAACGCTTTGCATAAATGCGAACCCAAAAAACCCGCACCTCCAGCCACTAGTACCTTACCCATTTGTTATTGCCTTCCTGCCCACGCTTACATACGTTAGACCTGCTGCCTGCATAACTTGCGGCGAAAAAATATTACGACCATCAAACATTACTTTATCTTTGAGTGCAGCTGCAATCGTTGCCGGATCGATGGTGGTAAATTCCTTCCACTCGGTCACTACTACCAATGCATCGGCACCCGCAAGCGCGGCCTGGGCGCTGGGCGCGTACGTAATGGTTTCGCCCAGCACGAGCTTCGCGTTCGCGGCCGCCTGGGGATCATAAGCGCGTACAGTGGCACCGTTTTTAACTAGCTCTCGCATAATATCAAGCGATGGCGCTTCGCGGATGTCATCGGTGTCTGGTTTAAAGGCAATGCCCCATACCGCGATTGTTTTGCCCTTGAGCCGTTGGCTGTAATGGTTCAGTATCGTCTCGACAAACAATTGTCGTTGGCGTTGGTTGACGGCCATCGTAGCTTTTACGAGCTTGAAATTGTAGTCATGGTGGGCGGCAATTTTATCCAGCGCCATCACATCTTTAGGAAAACAACTGCCCCCATAGCCAATGCCTGCGCGCAGAAAACGTTGGCCGATGCGTTCATCGGCGCCAATGCCTACGCGCACATTTTCAACGTCGGCGCCCACCAAGGTGCTCAGATTGGCAATCTCATTCATAAAGCTAATCTTGAGCGCAAGGAAAGAATTGGCGGCGTATTTAGTGAGCTCGGCCGAAGCTTCGTCCATAAATAACAGTGGCGCGCCAATAGTAGTGAACGGGCGGTAAAGCTCTTCCATGACCTCCCGGGCCCGTTTCGACGATGCGCCTACCACAATACGGTCTGGGTGCAACCAGTCATCTACGGCAAAACCTTCGCGTAGGAACTCAGGGTTAGAGACGACATCGAACGGCACGATTGTCTCGGCAGCCACCACCTCCCTCACCTTCTGTGCCGTCCCAATGGGCACCGTACTCTTGTTTACTAGTACCGTGTAATCTTTAATGGTCTTCGCCACGTCACGCGCCGCCTTCATAACAAATTGCAGGTCGGCCTCGCCGTCACCGTTGGGAGGTGTAGGCAAAGCAAAAAAGATGGCTTCTGGTTCGCCAATATCCGATAGCTCCGTTGTAAATTGCAGGCGGCCGGCAGCATGGTTCTTTTTTACCAATTCCGCCAGACCCGGTTCATAAATAGGAATTTCGGCTTTTTTGAGCCGAGCAATTTTAGTCTCATCAATGTCAACGCAAATAACCTGGTGCCCCACCTCGGCTAAACACGCACCGGTCGTTAATCCAACATACCCTGTCCCGATAACGGCTAACTTCATTCCATAAGTGTACCGTGCGGTCGTGTAAGGGGCAATTATTTGACGCTAAGCGGCTCCGTGTCCTGCGCGGTGGTCTTCACGTAGCCGGGCAGCGCTTACCGATCGCAACGCGCGCATTGCCATGCCAGCACTTGTATAAGTGCTGTCGTTGCGATCGGGGCCATAGCGTAATTCACTAAGATTTTTGGCGCCGTGCTGCCAGTATATGTCACCTCCAGGAGTCCGAGCGCGGTAAAACACCTCACCGTCTTTTGCCTTTGGACCCATTGACTGCCCCATACGGACTTCCCTGCCGTCAGCGATACCAGTATTGTCGCCAACAACCCATTCTTGGTCCGCGCCGCCAACGTACCTGTTATTTAATCTCCAGTGGGTTGAATCGTCACCCATAATGTCGTTAATGTTTCTTTCCGCGTCGCGGAGCGCTTCTGCGAGTGGAGATGGTGATGGTGTTTCGCCTGG
>DATIBT010000019.1:0-37075 GCA_035457345.1 Saccharimonadales bacterium (SeqCode)
AAGGGCATGGCGGATTTAATCGCCTTGCCTGGCATTGGCCCTAACACTGCCGGCGCCATTTTGGCGTACGCCTACAACCAGCCGGTGTTGTTTATTGAAACTAATATTCGCACGGTTATTATCCAACACTTTTTTGCGGCCCAAACTGATAAGGTAAAGGACACGCAAATTTTAGAGATACTTGAGCAAGTCATTGCCCGTGATACCCCGCGCGAATGGTATTGGGCACTCATGGATTACGGCACGCATCTTAAAGCTACAAAAGGCGGGCAGCTGGATAAAGTGCATGGGTATAAAAAGCAGAGCAAATTTGAGGGGTCACGCCGCCAACTACGCGGTAAAGTGCTTCGCCTACTGATAGAGGGTGGGCATACTACGGATGAACTGGCGGCAGTGGTTGCTGATGACCGTTTGCCAACCGTGCTGAGTATGCTTGAGCAAGAGGGTATGATCGCTCAAACTGGTCACACCTGGCATTTGACAGCCGGGGCATCGGTAGCCTAGCCTAGTATAAGGATGATTTCATCTAAGAAGACATTGTTCGCTGTGCTGACGCTCGGGCTGGCTGTTTTGCTGCCCGTTTTTGCGCACGCCGAAGTGCTTGACCCTGCCCGGCTGAGCATTATTCAGGAACACTGCACAGTATTGCAGACCAGCCTGGACCAAGTACAGCGCCGTGACCTGGTGGCACGTACCAACCGTGGCCGTGAATACGAAAGTACGCTTGCCCAGCTTACCGCCTTTAACCAGCGGTTGCAAAATAATGGCAGGCCGGTGAAAACCCTCGATGACACACTGAATAATTTTAAAACTATGGTTGACGACTTTCGCACCAACTACATTGCCTACGACAATAGCATGAACGACCTTCGCCAAATTGACTGCCGCAACCATCCTGCCGATTTTGCCTTGGCCCTGCAGCGTACTGCCATTTTGCGCGCCCAAGTTGGCGCCGAAGTCACTAAAGGTGAGGAATATCTTGGTGTCTATCGCCAAACGGTGGTTGAAATGCAAAAAAGCCTGGGCCAGGGGAGTGGGCAATGAGTGTTGCCAAGCAGTTGGCGGAGCACGCCGCTGTGCGCCGGGTTGCTGAAGCTGCCGATAAGCACAAGCTGACAGCCGCTCTTGTATTGGCTATTATTGCTACTCTCGTTCTTACAGGTATTTCGCTTAGCATGTATTACGTGAATGGTTTTTATCGCTATGACCTTAGCCGCCCGGCGTACGAAAAGGAGCGTGGCGAGCTCGCCAAGCCCGAATCTCGCAAAGTGTACGATACTACCAGCCCAGTTGATGCAAAGGCGGTCAACGATTTTCTTAAAGAATTCGACGGCCGCACCAAGGATTTGAACGCTTACGGCAGCTTCCGTGACTCAAGCCTCAGCGACGAAGATTTACAAATCACCGCTCCGCCACCGGCCCAATAATCTATTTTTGTTTTAACTGCTCTTTAACTGCTGGTTTTTCTTCTTTTGCTGGGGCTGGTTTCTGCTCTGCCCCCATGCCAGCCTTGTTGAGGCCGGTAAGCAAGCGGCGACGCAGCTCGTTGGTAATGTTCCACTGCGCTGTGGGCTGGGTTTTGCCGCTAATTTTAATTTCGAGTGAACTTGGCGTGAAGTTGTTGATGCCGCCAAAATGCGGCGGGTCGATAATTTTGGTGCGCCATTTTTCTTCACTCGCCATTTTTTCACCAATGCCATTAACCAGGTCCACAAGTTGGTCAACGTCTGTGTTTGGCTGCACGGTAATGAGCAAATTGATGCGCGCAAAGCCCATGGTTTTGTTGATGGTATGCTGAATAACGCCGTTTGGTATGTAGTGCACGCTGCCGTCGTTGTCGCGGACCACTGTGGAGCGGATGGTGATTTGTTCAACGCGACCTACTGCTTTGTCCAGCTCTACTACGTCACCCACGCGGTATTGGTTTTCCAAGATGATAAACAGACCGGAAATAAAATCTTTTATGAGCGACTGCGCGCCAAAGCCAAGCGCCACGCCCACTACGCCACTCGCTGCGATGAGCGGCGCTAATTCAATTTGGAAATAATGGCCTAAAATAGTGAAGCCAACAACCAGCCAGATAAGTACTGTCAGTGCAGTTGAGAATAGGCTGATAAGCGTGTCCTGACGCTTTTTTGTGTCTTCTTCGCTTTGGTCGCCATGAGCATGATACCGGACCGTGCGGCGTATAACCTTCTCTAAGAACATGGCGCCAAATCGTTTTGCGAGGTAGGCAGCACCAATGATTAGCAGGATTGAAGCCCAGGAGTTATTCGTGAGCCACGCTTCGATATCTTTCCACATATCTGTTAGTATACCATTGTGAGAATGTTTTCATCGCTAACCGATCCTGCTCTCACCGCTACTTTGCATAATGGCGGCGTTGTTGTGATGCCCAGCGACACCGTGTATGGCATGATGGCTCGCGCCTCTGACCAGCAGGCAGTTGAGCGGCTATATGCCATCCGTGGCCGCGCCCCTGAAAAACCTTTCATAATTTTGGTTGCGGATATTTGGCAGATTACCGATATGACCCAGTGGCAGGAGGGGCACAAACGACTTGCCGAACAATATTGGCCCGGTCCTCTCAGCCTAGTTGCGCCGACTACGGGTAAAACTCCTGAATATTTACATCGTGGAACCCACACACTTGCGTACCGCATGCCCGACCATCCGGAGCTCCGCGCCTTACTGGGAGCTACCGGTCCCCTTGTTGCGCCAAGCGCCAACCCGGAAGGCCAACCTACGGCAACTACCATTGCCGAGGCTGAAGCGTATTTTGGCGATAGCGTCGACGGGTACGTAGATGGTGGCATCATCGCCGATCTTACTCCCTCTACCGTAGCCGGTATCGTCGACGACAAACTGCACATCTTTCGCCAGGGTGCAGTGCGTATAACCCTGTAAAAACAAGCAAATGCCCGCGCCGTGAGGCGGAGGGCAATTTGCCTGCTCACACGGCGCCGGGCGGATCCCTAGATAAGCGTCTTCACGGTGATGAGGGTGAAGCTGATCATAAAAAATACTACAAACAGCCGCATGCCCACGGTGTTCGCCGCCATGTGCAGTGTTCTGGACGCTTGCAGCGCGGCTTTGCGCGACTGGCCGTTCTCGCGGTAGGCTCGCAGGTACTCATGCATCAGCACGGCACCGAGCAGGCCTGTCGTAACACCAACTACGAACGGCACTACCAACAGTCTGACATGCATTAGTCCGAAGATGACACAGGCTTTGATGCGCTGGCCGATGCTCCAGAACTCCGCGCCTTCGCGGCACCACCGTTCTTCATCGCCGACACCCTGCCCGTATTGTTTCGGATGGCGGACGATCCAGAGTACGCCATAAGCCATCACCGCCATCGCCACGTAGGTATAGATGGTGAGTGGTAGGTTGTTGTGAGTGGTGAGCGACACAACGGTCGGCACTGTGCCGAGTACGCTGAACCCGCTCATCATCTGTAGGGTCCGGCTGTAGGCCTCTGGAACAAGCAGCAGGACGGCTGTCACCGCAGGCAGGAACCAGACCAGATGCGTCAGCACCGCTTTCCGCCATTGTCTGAGGGTCGGTTCGATGACGGGCGGTATGTCGAAATCACCATGTGTTGTCGGCGGCATGCGTCGCATCAGCCAACCGCCTACACCTGTTGTTTGGCGCATAGGTGCATCACCTCTTCTCTATGGGACAAAGCGTATTATACGCATCTGTAGGTTATACTGGAAGTAAAGGAACGTGGGGTGGCACTAAAACATCGCTTATATCATTGGTACAAGATTATTCGTCAGCTCAAAACGTGGCAGCTGGTGCTTATTTTGGTGGTATGCGTGTTGATCTCTGCCTTTTTGCTCAGGCAAAATAACCTCGAGATGGTGCGGCTGCGCCAGGCAGTCGAGCAGACCGACCAACAAGGCGGGGATGTAGTGGCCGCGCTCAAGAATCTCCAGCGGTATGTTACGTCGCATATGAATACTGATTTGGGCGAGGGCATTGCCTTGCAATACAGCTACCAGCGTGATTACGAGGCGGCACTGCAAGCCGTGGCCAGCTCGTCTAATCCGCAAGCAGCGTTGTATGCGAAGGTCGAAGAGGAGTGCCGCCCGGTGTTCCAACGAACCCATTCCTTTCCGGCTTACACGCAGTGTGCGCACGACAAGCTGAGCCAACTTTCGCCCGGCCAAGACGCGCTCTCGAGCCTCAAAACGCCCGCGCCAGAACTTTATAAAGTTAATTACATTTCGCCCGTTTGGAGCTTTGACGCGGCGGGTATTGCCGTTGTGGTGACATTTCTTGTAGTGCTTATGCTAGTAGGACGTACGCTCAGCTACGTTATTTTACGCGCCATGTTGGGTGCCCACAGGTAGAATTTTTACTGCACAAGCTGTTGACAAAGAGTTGCGCGGCAGCGTATGGTAAAATCACGTAAGCCAAGTAAAAGGAGGAATGATCTAACATGGCAGCTTACTCGCACACAAATTCTAAGGGGGTAACTTACTACCTGCACTCTAAAGAAGTCACCTTGCGTGGCGGCAAATTGCAACGCATTTACTTCTTCGCAAAAGAAGAACGTCCAGCTGACGCTGTTGCTGACCTTCCAGAAGGTTACACAGTTGTTGAGAATCCACGCAACGGTTTCTTGACGCTCAAAAAGGCTGTGGCTGCTTAATAAGCACAAGCAACTTGATTCCCACCCTCCCGAAATGCTAAGCTAAAGCAAACAAAAAGGGAGAGAAAAAGGCTCCAGGCTGAAAAGCCTGGGTCTTTTTTATGCGCCAAAACTTCTGTGGTAGGATAGGGGAAGTATGGGTAAAAGTGAACCAATTCTTGTAGTCGATCACCTTAGCAAAACGTATGGCGATAAAGAAGTAGTCAAAGGGATTTCTTTTGAAGTAAAAAAGGGGGAGATTTTTGGTATTCTCGGCCCGAATGGAGCTGGCAAGACCACGACGCTCGAGATGATTGAAGCACTTAGGCCTATTGATGGCGGCAGCGCCACCCTTGCAGGGCTAAACGTTAAAGAGCAGCCCTCGGCGGTTAAAGAAATTATTGGCATTCAGTTGCAGAGTTCGAATTTCTTTGACAAGCTCACATTGGTTGAACAGCTGAATATGTTCGCCGGTTTTTATGGGGTCCGCATTAACCCGATGGAGCTCCTGGAAGAAGTCGAGCTGACTGACAAGTCAAAGAGTTATTACGAGCATATGTCTGGAGGTCAGAAGCAGCGCTTCAGTATTGCCACGGCGCTGGTGAACAAGCCCAAGGTGCTATTTCTTGACGAGCCGACCACCGGCCTCGATCCGCAAGCAAGGCGCCACTTGTGGGACTTAGTGCAACGTATTCGAGACAAGGGCATTACTGTTATTCTTACCACGCACTACATGGAGGAGGCCGAAGTACTGTGTGACCGCGTGGCGGTTATGGATGCCGGCGAAATTATTGCGCTCGATACACCCAAGCATCTCATTAACCAGCTGTTGAAGCGTGGTTTCAAGAAGCCACAGGTGGTGCAACAGGCAACGCTCGAAGACGTATTTATCGACCTAACCGGCAAGGACTTGAGGGAATCATGAAGATAAAACGCTATTTTCTGACCATTTGGCAATTTATGACCCAGCAGTTGAAGCGGTTCTTTCGCGACAAAGTCGCATTATTCTTTACTTTTTTGTTCCCACTTATTTTCCTGTTTGTATTTGGTTCTTTAAACCGGGGCAGCGGCGACATAAGCCTTGAAATTGCCCTGCTAAATAAATCTGACACCGCGTTCTCAAAACAGTTTGTTGAAGAAATTAAGAAGAACAAAAGCATTAAGGTTAACGAAAAGATCACTGAGTTCGATGACGCCAGGGATCGCATGGGCAAGGGTGAGATCGATAGCGTGTTAGAGTTGCCGCCAGGGTTTGGCAAGCCCAATGAAAAAGGTATCCCGAGCGGCAAGGCCATTGTTTATTACGAGGAAGCATCCCCGCAGGCTGGCCAGACGTTCGGGGCTATTATGTCGGGCGTGCTAGACGGCATTAATGCCAAGCTAGTGCCACAAGAAAAGCCCTTTAGTGTCGAACAAAAATCAACTAAAACCTCCACGCTCAAGCCATTTGACTACGTATTTTCTGGTCTGATTGGCTTCACAATTTTGAGCCTCGGTTTATTTGGATTGGCCAATGGGTTGCCCGCCGACAAGAAAGCTGGCTATTTGGCGCGCTTGCGCGCAACACCACTAACCGCACCGCAGTTATTGGTGGGAACAGGACTCATTTATCTGTTCATAGGACTAATCTCTATTGCTCTTATGATGGCCGTTGGCATCTTGCTTTTTGGTTTCCAGATGCGGGGCGATTGGCTCACATTTACTGCTTTTGCCACGCTTGGGACTATTGTCATGCTCGGCTTTGGACTGGCGATTGGTGGCTGGGCAAAGAACGAAATTCAGGCGGCCCCTCTTACCCAGATTATCGCTATGCCAATGATGTTCCTAAGTGGTTCATTCTTCCCGCGTTTTCTTATGCCCGAGTGGCTTCAGGCAATCGCCGCGTATCTGCCACTGACGCCAATTATCGATGGCTTGCGCCTAATCCTTACTGAAAATAAAGGCTTCGTAGACTTGTTGCCCCAGCTTGGCCTCATGGGCATTTGGACGCTGATTATTTATATTATTGCCTTTAAAGTTTTCCGCTGGCAGTAGTAGTGACGAGCGAGAAAACCATTGTCGGTATCTGGGCCGCTCCTTGCGGATTCTTTTTAAGAATAGCCCTCCAGGCGGGTATACTTAAGATATGACCGCAACACCTTATCTTGAAGTTGAACTCCGCTACAAAATCAATGATGTCCCTGCCGCGCTTGGCCGCCTCCGAACGCAAGGAATGTCGGTGGCCCGCACAGAGCATTTGATTGATGAATGGTTCCTGCCCAACACTATTGCGAGCCTCGAAGAAGAGCAACAGTGGTTCGATGGTGACCGCGGCATTGCCTGGCGCATTCGCCGCAGCGAAAAGGACGGCAAGAGCAAGTTGGAGGTAGGCAGTAAACAGCTCACCGAAGACATGAACCACAATAGCTTCCACGAAACCACCGCCGATTGCGCCACTTACGAAGACGCGCTCCAGGCGATGCAGCAGCGTAGCTATAAAAATTGGCTCACTATAGATAAGACGCGCTACTTTCTTGCCTCTTCTAACAACGTCATCCCGGCCAGTGAGTTCGAGTTAGTAATAGATGATATTGCAGGTCTCGCTGCCAAAATTGGCGTGGGCGCGTGTCTTGAGATTGAATATAAGGGCGCCGCAGACCGAGCTGAAGCGCTAGAACGTATTGCCGGTGTCGCCAAGCTGCTGGGGTTTACGGCCGACGACCAAATTGAAAAAAGCCTGACCGTCCTTTCTATGACGGCTTTGGCTCGTTTTGAATAGGGGTTTGATGGAACACGTCGTCGATTTGCACACCCACTCACATTACTCGCGCGCTACCAGTAAAAATAGTACGCTCGAAGGATTGTACTACTGGGGGAAACTGAAGGGCATCCATATAATTGGTACCGGGGATTTTACGCATCCGCAGTGGTTCGCCGAACTTCGGGAAAAATTGGAGCCTGCCGAACCTGGATTATTTGCGCTAAAGCCCGAACTTTCTGGACCCATAGACGCTAGCCTGCCGCCAAGTGTGCGAGACCAGCTTATCCGTTTCGTACCGAGTGTCGAGATTGCTACCATCTATAAGAAGGGTGAGCGGGTTCGTAAACTTCACCAACTGGTAATTATGCCAACGTTTGAAGGAGTGAGCGAGTTGAGCGCCCGGCTTGAACGCATAGGCAACCTCAAGGCAGACGGCCGTCCTATTTTGGGGTTGGACAGTAAGGAACTGCTTCGGCATGTCATCGAGAGCCACCCTGACAGCCTGTATGTCCCAGCACATATCTGGACGCCTTGGTTCGGCATGTTTGGTAGCAAGTCGGGGTTTGACAGTATAGAAGAGGCGTACGAGGAGCTAACTCCTCATATTGTTGCGATCGAAACTGGCCTCTCTAGCGACCCCGCCATGAACAGGCGTGTGGAGAACTTGGATAAAATTGCGATAACATCGCACTCCGACGCACACTCGCCACAAAAACTCGGCCGCGAAGCAACGGTGGTGAAGGCCGACCTCTCTTATGGCGATATTATTGGGGGCATTAAAGCGAATGATGACCGTTTAATCGGCACTATAGAGTTTTTTCCAGAGGAAGGCAAGTACCATGCCGATGGTCATCGCGCCTGTAATATCCGATTCACTCCAGAAGAAACAAAACAGCATGGCGGGCTCTGCCCAGTTTGCGGCAAGCCGCTTGTGGTAGGAGTGGAAAATCGGATAAATGATCTTGCGACGCGGTCGCATAGTACTGCGAGCACACTGGCAAAACGAGTTGAGTATATTATTCCGCTTGCCGAAATTATCGCCGAGCTCGAAGGCAGCAAAAGTACAGCCGGCAAGGCGGTGCTTGCCACGTATTACGATGTACTAAGCAGACTTGGCGACGAGTTTAGCGTGCTCCGTACGGTGCCGATTGCAACAATCGCCGATGCTGGCTACCCATTGCTTGCTCGTGCCATCGAGCGAATGCGCCAAGGCGACGTGCTGCGCGACCCAGGGTTTGATGGCGTCTACGGCACTATAAAAGTTTTCAAGAGCGACCAGGAGCGCCAGGGGATGCTCCTGAATCAGGCGACGTTATTTTAGTATCGCATTGTCCGCCGGTCTGTGCCATAATTATCAATGCCCGAGCCTACACCCCCACGGTGTAGGTAATTTTAGTTAGGGGGTCGCATGATAGCCATGCCCGCACCCATTCAAGGTGGCGTACGCAGGCAGATTCCAATCATGGCCTTTGTAATGCACGACACGGACCACGGCCCTGGCACCGTCGACCTGACGGCGCGGTATCAGCTCGCCGGACGTGTGGCCTACGCGCTTTCGGAGCCAACGGCGAGGATGGTCAATGCTTTCCTCAGCCTGGAGGGCGACGACCGCATTTTGCCGAACCAGATCCGTTCCGCGACAGGTATCTGGCAGCGGCCGCCCGTCGACCCGGCAGTACCGGTGCAGCTTGATGCAATGATCGTCATGACGCCGGGTCCGCCGCACTCACCGTTCACACAGCCGGACATGGTGGAGAGGGTTCGGCAGGTGATCGCCGCCGACCTGCTCACGGTACTTCAGGGGGAGCGCATCCGGCAGCTACGGGAGGACGGAGCTGATGTGATGGCGCTTGCCTCCATCCAACTCGTCCGTTCAACTCTCGTGCTCACGAGCACCGATCAGGTGCTCGGCATGGAGTTGAACCCCTACACCGGCCAAGTCGTCAACTGTGAGGACAGCCAGTTTGTGCCGGGCTACCTCATTCCGGGCTTCACCCCGGCCAGCAAGTGACGCCACGCCTCTCTGTGTGTAGTGGCGCCCTGCTGGTCGGGGTGTCACTACACATCTGAACTTATATCTGGGTTATAGTAGTAGGGTGGACACATTAAACACGCAACAGCAGAGAGCGGTTGAAGCCGGTGATGGGCCGCTTATTATCGTGGCCGGGCCCGGCACTGGCAAAACCAAAACGCTGACAGCGCGGATTTCCTACCTCATATCTAGTGGCCGTGCGAAACCTGGCGACATTCTAGCTCTCACTTTTACTAAAAAAGCTGCCCAGGAAATGGCCGAACGTGTTGGCAACCCAGAGGTCACTCTATGCACATTCCATGCGTTGTGCCAGCGGTTGCTTGGTGGCGAGCATGCGTTTGTAATGGAGCCCGAACGTCTGGCCATTGTAAAATCGTTGCCAAGGCCGGCTGAACTTAAAGGGGTGAGCGTGCGTGAGCTTGGACTACTTATCTCGCGCGTTAAAAACAAGGTCAAAGAAAGCGCGGACGTCGCAAAAATTGCCGCCGCGTACACCGCCGAGTTAGAGCGCCGGGGGTTGTGCGATTTTGACGATTTGCTACTCAAGGCTCGTAAATTACTTCAAGAAGAGCCAGCTAAACGCCCGAGCTACCGTTATATTTTGGTCGATGAATTCCAAGATACCAATGCGTTGCAGTATGAAATTCTGCAACTTATTCGCGGTAATGATAATGTATTTGTCATTGGCGATCCCAACCAGTCTATTTATGCGTTCCGTGGTGCAAGCGGAACTATTTTTGAGCAGTTTGAACGTGACTTTCCTGATGCGGCGCGCATTACTCTGACCACCAATTACCGTTCTTCGCCAGAAGTTGTAGCGGTCTCGAATGTAGTGTTCCCTGGGACTGCCGAGTTGCGGGCACGCAGCAACGTAGCCGGACAGGTCCGCGCGGTAGAAGTACTCAACGAGTATAGTGAAGCGAACTGGGTGGTGTCCGAAATTCAACGGGCGGTCGGCGGTGCCGATATGCTTCAAGGGAGCGTAGACGAAGCGCATCATAGCTTGCGCGATTTTGCTATTTTGTATCGCAATCGCAAAACTGCGACGGTGGTGCAGAAATATATTGCGGAATCAGGTCTGCCCTTCCAGATAGTTGGCGAGGGTTCGCCCTATGAGCGGGCGGACATACAGGAACTTATTGGCATGCTCCGAGCTGCGCATGAACAAAATGTGGCCAAGGCTTCGCCTGCCGCAGCTGCCCAACGGCTCGCTGAGCAAGCTGGGCTCGACAGTAAAGAGGTACATCAGTTTTTAAGTACGCTGGTGCGTTTTGCAACACTGCCAGAGGCGTTGACTCATCTTGACCGTATTGCAGAAGACCATTTTTATGACCCTGCCGCCGAGGCAGTTACCCTCCTTACCATCCATGCCTCGAAGGGTTTGGAGTTCTCGCGGGTATTTATTGTTGGCGTCGAGGAGGGTACGCTGCCCCATAAAAAAGCTGACGAACAGGAAGAGCGCCGTCTATTCTATGTGGCAGTAACTCGCGCAAAAGAGCAGCTTGACATTTTGCACGCACGCCGGCGTGCAGGAGAAAATGCAACAGTATCGCGATTTGTAGGCGAATTGCCGCCATCCCTACTTCCTCGCCTCACTGATCCGCAGCTTGCTACCGATCAGCGTAGGGCCCAAAAACGACACGCCAAACGCGCGCAGATCAGCCTATTTTAACTACATCGCCGTCTTGCTTGGCGGCTTTGGTGCAGACAGGCGCGCCTCTGGCGTGGTGCCCTGCGGACTAAAGCCAATAACCAGCATGCCTGCCGCCAGGAGGGCGTGCAGTGCATTCGTGCCAATGCTCACGCCAAACAGCCCTACAACAGTGTCGTTTTGCACAAAACCGGCAATCGCCATGACAGCATACGCAATGCCCGCTACCTGCAAAAACCACCGAGAATAACGGTGCGAACTACTTGCTAACAGCCCAACGACACCGGCGGCAATATGCACAATATTCTGAATCGGATCAACCAAAAAGAGGCTAAACAGGTACGCCATACCGTTTGGCCCGAACGGTGTAACCGCGGGCACAAAACCAAGCACGCCAATAAACAGCAGCAAAACACCTAAGGCGAGCGTTACTTTCTTTGCCATAGCGAAACCCCCTTACCTGCTTATGCTTCTAACTTTACTATACGCCGCTAGGGGCCAAATAAAAGACCGCTCACTGGGAATATTGATGACAAGACGCAAACGTGGCATAATAAAAACAAATCCACCTTGCTCAAGTTCCCCCGCGGGCGCTCGTGCGCGAATAAGGAATGAAGTGGTATGCGTATAATCCTCGAGCCACCTGGGACCGGTCGACGTACAGGTGAAACTACTATAAGAGGATAAGAATATGGACGAAAAAGCCAAAAAGGAAATGGAGCTCTGGAGAGAGCTCCGCACCGAAAACATGAAGAATTGGCGCGCCTGGGGCAGCTGGTTCTCGTGGGGCTCACCAGTAGGTCTTGGGATTCTCCTGGTATGCGTTGGTGTCACGCTGTGGCTCATGGCACAAGCCGGGCTCATCGGCAGCCGCTAGGCCCAAACAAAAAACCACCATCAAACGGTGGTTTTTTGGGTTGTGCGGGTGCAAAGCGTGAAATTACTGTAACCAAAGACCGTTTGAAACTCATAATGTATGTCCAAGAGATGCCAAAAAATGACTATAAAACGGCAACGTAAGTTCTATAGTGGCATATAGCTAAAGCGTATAACTAAAGCGTATAACTAAAGCGTATAACGTTCTTCTTTATTTACCTTGAGCTTGGAAAGCACAGGGTTATGTACGCTTTCCGCGACCCACTCAACTGACAGGTCGGAAATAATGCTTTTCAAGTAGTCCGTGATATTCTCTGCGTCTTTGCTGCTTAGCACGGCGAACCGCACACAATGTTCTTTATCTGTGGCATTTTCGCATAGCACGTTAAAGCCCTGTTCTAAACCAAGCTTGCGAATACGGCCACGCAACATGACGCCGTGGATCTCGGTATTTTGAGTAGTAATTTCGTAGATATGCCAGTTAAGCAGTTCTGAGTCTGCCATAACTATGCTATTTTTTATCAAACTTTGTTTTAAAACGACGTGCGGCAATCAGACTCAATAAGAAAGCTGCAATTGCACTAACTTGCATAGTAATAGCACCCGCAATACCTAGCAAAAGGAACGCTACGGCAAATGCACCGTAACTGTTATTCCGTTGACCCTTTATAAAATAGAGAACAATACCTACAATACTGAATAAGCCAAAGCCAATGAGAAGTAAATTTTGTAAAAATGATGTTTGCATGTAACTATTCCTTACCATTTATTCTAGCGCACGGCGGGGAGGAAATCACTCTCTCCCCGCCGTACGCGTCACATCACCTCACGCCGATGAGGCATCCACCGACCACAGCCAGCGCGCGCCACCACCAGTCCCATCCCGCAGCGGAGATGTAGCCGAGGTAGCCGCCGAAACCGCAGCGGATGATCTGTGCCACCGCCCAGGCCGGAATCCAGAACGGATCCGCAACCAACGGGTAGGCCACACCCTGCGCCTTGTGTGCGACATGCTGGGTGAGCTTTTTGCCGTTGGTGGTGAAGTAGGTCTTCACATCCTTGCCGTTGGCGTCCTTCGCCCACGGAGCGGCGACGGCGACCAGGGGCTGGTTCTGCGCGTCGTACACGATCGCACCGGCACCGCCGTCGAGCAGGACGATCTTGCCGCCCCTCGGCAGCGTGACCGGGTAGTCGTACTTGGTCGGTGCCTTCTTGCTCTCGATCGTGGTCAGGAACTGGACGCCGCCGTTGTCCGCCGGAACCACCGCGTTGGCACTGCCGTCACGGCCGGAGTAGGCCACGACACCCTTGTTGTTCTTGGCACCCTTGCCGCCCTGCGAGGCGTTGGGCAGACCGATTGTGATGGTCTGGCCACCGTCCGTGAGCTTGATGCCCTTGGTGGGATCGGCTGGGATATCCACGGCAGCCGTCTGAGCCGCCGAGTCACCGTCCGTAGTGGAGGGCGCTGCGGTGGCGACGAGTGCGCCGTTCTTGGCATCCGCCTTGTCGAGCGCCGCCGTGACCTCTGTGGTCGTGGTGGTGCTGTCGTTGGCGAAGGCCGTACCGGGCGTGGTGACAGCGTATGTAAAAGGAGACACTTACTAGGTAAGGTCGCCATTGCAAATTGGGGACGCGGTTCCCTGCCGGGAGCTACTCGAACAGGGAACCGCGCGTATATGAAGGCCTACGTGTGGGGCGCAAATAATGCGACATCAGCCAACGCGGCCTGCATGGTTTTTGCCTTGCTATTTTACGGGCAGTGTTAGTTATATGCAATAAGCATTGGTCGGAGGTTTATTTTTGATCTATTTGAATGGTAACACCATCTTTGGTTGACCCTTCAAAAATGTGCGCGCTGCCCAATTTTGTGCCCGCTGCGACATCAAATACCACGGTCGCACTAATCGAATTATCTGGGTTCACGGTCTCATTTAGGCTGCCATTCACAATAGCTTTGCGGCTGTATTTATTTTGCTCGGTATCGTACAGATCAATTCGTGGGCTCCAGCTGTGTGCTTTGCTGTCCACGTTTTTTACGGTCACGCGACTAGGCAATATTCACCCTCCGGCTCAGGCGACAGTAAGCCGTAATTTTCCTTGCCACATTCGATGTTGTTTACGGTAAACTCGAAGTTTTTATCGCGTATTGGTTCGCCGAGGCGTGTTGTGATTGGGTGGCAGGGCTGCATAAAAGCGTACACACTGCCCGCTACCATGACGGCCAAGGCCAACCCGGCAAATTTTGCACTAGACCGTCTGAAAAGGCTACTGAAGCAATAGCAAAGAGTGAGCTGCCTAGGTTGTCGCCCGAGGCGTTCAAGCAGGAAATTAACCAGCTAGACCAAAAGCTACTGAGGGGTGGTGCGGTTCAAAAGGATTTAATCGTGCAGAACTTGTTTTTGAACCTACATATTGGCGACGAAAACATAGCCAGCTACACCTGGAAAGAGCCATTCGCTACGTTGATAAAAAATAATAATGTTCAACATGGTGGAGATTGGGTAAGCTTACTTGAAACTCGCCCACTAGAAGATATCCTAGCAGATATAGCTGTTGGCTGGAATGACATGCAACGCTGTATCGGCAAGGTAAGAGCTAATGTCGCTACAGAAGTAGCCTATGTTCTTTAGGCTGTAATTGTTCTAAGACGAAACCATTTGAAACATCCCTAAAAACTATAAATGCTCAAGCTTTGGTTACACCGGTACTAAAACTATAATGTCTTTATGACCATTGAAGATGTCCAGCGACCGTATTCCATAGTAAAGGCAGATGCTAAAAGTGGTATGAACTTTGTGCGTTACCCTTATGAGTTAGAGCTGTTCTCTAGACAGCAAGACGGTGAGTTAGAACGGATTAAAGTAGCGCTTGAAGGAAGTACATATATCCCAAAACCATGCAGCCTTGCAAATGTACCTAAGGGCAAAGGAGCTGTCAGACCAGGCGCAATACTAACTATTGAAGACCAAGTCGCCTATACGATGCTTGTAGACAGTATTTACCCTCAACTGCACTCCGAGATGGCAAACTTACAGGGTGTGTCGGATTTCGCCTACCAGCTTCAGCCACAAGACCACGCCGATACATGGTTTAAGCACCAGTTTACTTGCTGGAATGACTTCAAAAATCAAAGTCTAGCAAAAATCGCAAACGGACATCAGTTCGTCGTTGTAACTGACGTTACTGGATGCTATGAAAATATTGACCTAAACCTACTGATAGCTGATTTGAGACGCATTGGTGCGCCTGAAGAAACAGTTAGCCAAATACGGAAAATGCTAAAGAAGTGGAGTCAAGTTGGAACAAAAGGGCTTCCGCAAGGTGTAAGTGCGTCCCATCTACTAGCTAAACTATATATGAGCGGTGTTGACGTTGAGATGCGCAATGCTGGCTATACACAGTTCCGATTTGTAGATGACATCCGTATTTTTTGTAATTCTATCCCAGAGGCAAAAAAGGCTCTCATGGCACTTACTGATATACTGCGCCGACGAGGGCTGAACCTACAATCGGCAAAATCAAAAATACTACAAGCCGACGAGGCTAGGCTAGAAATTGCCGGTAAGGCAACCGTTATTGATGCTCTACATGCCAGACTTCGTAATGAAACAGACATGATTGAGGTGGATGGCTACCCATACGCAATTGAAATCCAAATAAATACCGGCGTACCAAACCCTGAGCAACTGAACATCATAAAGCAAGCATTCCGCGATTACTTCTTGCTTGCTGATGACTCAGATTTTGATAAGTCATTGTTCCACTATTTGCTTAACAAGTTAGGTAATGCTAATGATGATATAGCTGTTGCCTATTGTCTTGATTTGCTGGAACGGCATCCAGAGGAAACCAGCGCTATCCTAAAGTACCTGTCTAAACAGAACAACCTGCCTCCCTTGTTCCCGCAACTCATCACATTTATGAATTCCGAGAATGCCGTCTATGATTATCAGAACTATCTTATTGCTGAATGGCTTCTAGAGAACGGCTGCCACTCTAGCAACTTCAAGACTATATTGAGGGCTAATGCTTTTGATAACAATAAGCCATCGTACTACCGTGCTAAAGCAAAACAAGCGCTAGGTGCTGTCGGTGACCACTCGGACTTAATTCGTATTCGTGACAGTCTGCATGACGCGCCAAGCATCCAAGAAAAACAAGCTGTTATATGCTCTTTGACAAAACTGGAAAGTAGTGTGCGAAATACATTCCTTAGTGAGACGACTGCTTCAGATAGCGACTTAACCAATGCCTGTGAGCATACGAGGTCCAGTTAGGTTTATAGATGAATAAAGAAGACCTGATAATTAAAGACTATGTTGAGCGCTTTGAGCCGCTAATAGATGGCGAGAAGTTCACAAGGCTCTATGCAGACCAAAAACCGGAAATCCAGAAAATATTTGCTTATTTCCACCAGCAATTTAACTATCTTTTTGACTTCCTGAACCAGAAGAATACTGTTAACAAACATTACAACGCACATGAGAGTCGTGAACTTATTGAGCTGATTGATGTTTTTGAGGAATTTCAGTACTCACTAAAACAGGTTGGTCATGAAATTGTATTGGCAAAATCTTATCAAGATGCGATTAAAGAATGTCGTGGTTTTTTAAGTAGCTCTGGTGGTAGCACAATACCGGATACATTCGTGCCGATAACAGTCATAAGGTACGACCAAATCCTTGAGCAGACTAACAAAACTGTAAAAGTTACCGGTCGGAATACAACCTATAGTTTAGTAATGGTAGGACAAGGTGCATTTAGTATCGTCCAGCGCTACAAAGACCCCTTTTATAATCGTGACTTTGCCGTTAAGCAAGCGAAGAAAACTTCTACCGAAAGAGAGCTGGCTCGCTTTAGGAAGGAATATGAAATCCTATCTAAGCTTAGTTTCCCGTATATCCTTGAAGTTTATTCATACGACGAGAGTAAAAACAGCTATGTGATGGAGTGTTGCGACACCACCCTTTACGATTACATTACACAAAATAATACCAAGCTGAAGTTCTTAAGCCGAAAGAGAATTGCTCTTCAGTTTCTATATGGCATCAACTATTTACATTTGCGCTCTATCCTCCATAGGGATGTTAGCTACAGGAATGTCTTAATCAAAAAATATGACTACGGTGCGGCAGTTGTTAAACTTTCTGATTTTGGTCTCATGAAAGAAGACACATCCGAGTTTACGAAATCAGACACTGACATAAAAGGCACAATTATTGACCCTTCACTTGAGAAGTTCAAAGACTATAATGTCCAAAACGAAATATATGCGGTCGGCTTCATACTTAACTTTGTTTTTACTGGTAAACACAATCTGGTCAATAATAATACCGAAATAAATAAAATCATCATGAAATGTACAGACCGCGACCCAAAGAAACGCTATGAAAGTGTCACAGAACTTATTAACGATATGGAAAAGCTTTCGGAAGTTTAAATAACAAAAAACGAGGGGGGAGGTCGCCCTCCACCCCTGTTAAAGAGACTCCCGCATACCAGTACCCAATTTTTGGGGGTAAAATGACCAAGCGTTTTTTTAGTGCAAAAAAGGTAGTGTCGAATTTTTGGGGCTGACTTTGAAAAAAGCGTTCTTAACAAAGCTACCTGAAAAAAATAACCCAGCGACGGCTAGTGTCTAACATGGGCATGTGGCATATGAGCCTTCCTGAGTAACTGAGCATTGAGAGCAACAATAATTGTAGATAGGGACATCAGAACTGCACCTAACGCAGGAGAGAGCAAGATGCCTGAGCTATACATAACGCCAGCAGCAAGAGGTATGGCAAATATGTTGTAGCCTGTAGCCCATATAAGGTTTTGCATCATCTTCCGGTAGGTAGCTTTAGAAAGATGAATAACCTTAACCACATCGGGCGGATTACTTTTTACCAATATAATATCTGCCGACTTGATGGCTACATCCGTCCCAGCACCTATGGCGATGCCAATGTTAGCTTGCGTAAGTGCAGGAGCGTCGTTTATTCCGTCGCCGACCATTGCGACCTGCTGCCCATTTGTTTGCAACTCTTTAACTTTCGCGGCTTTATCTTCGGGTTTAACTTCGGCAAAGTATTGGTCTAGTCCGAGCTGCTTTGCTACATAAGCCGCAACTTCGTCTGAGTCACCTGTTATCATGGCTGTTTTTATACCCATCTGCTTGAGGGTAGCGATTGTCGCCTCCGACTCAGGGCGTATAACATCGGCTAAGCCTAAAGCACCGATAATCTTTTTATTTGTCACCAAGTACACTTCAGTTTTACCTTCCGCAGCAGCTTGTTTTATTGCCTGAGCTATATTGGCTGGGACGGTTAGTTTATTTTCCTCAATGTAGCGGTAGCTTGCAGCAATAAATACATCCTTGCCGTGGAGAGTGCCTTCTACCCCTAAACCAGGCAATGCCTTAAAGTTAGCAACCTTATCAAGACGCACATGACTTTCCTCGGCTTTGCGAACAATACCTTTGCCGACGATATGCTCACTGTTCTGCTCAAGACTGGCTGCTAGATGCAAGATGTCTTCTTGTGTGTAGCCTTTCGTAGCCCAAATATCTGTAACACCATGCTCGCCTTTGGTGAGTGTGCCGGTTTTATCAAACAGCACCCAATCCAGATTACGGGCAGCTTCAAGAGCTAGGCGTTTACGCACTAGTAAGCCATTTCGGGCTGACATTGCTGTTGAGATAGAAACGACTAATGGAATTGCTAATCCAAGTGCATGCGGACAGGCGATAATCAGAACGGTTACTGAGCGTTCCAGTGCAAACCCAGCATCTTTAGCGATGAACCATACTACAAATGTAATGATTGCAGTGATAATAGCGATGATTGTCAGGGCAAAAGCAGCCTTATCGGCAAGCACCTGGACATTAGACTTTGAGCTTTGAGCTTCGGCTACAAGCCGCATAATCCCCGCCAGAGCCGTATCTTGCCCAAGTTTTGTTACCTTTACGGTAAGTGAGCCATCCTGGTTGTTTGTTCCAGCAACAACCTCGTCATTTAATGATTTACCGACTGGTTTGCTTTCACCTGTAATTGCGGCTTCATCAACTGATGATTTGCCCTCAACAATCACGCCGTCAACAGGTATGCTTGCGCCAGGACGAATTAGTACCAAGTCACCAACCTTCAGCTCGCTGACTAGAACCTGCTTCGGCTTGCCATTCACAATTTTGTCAGCCTTGTCAGGTAGTAGTTTTGAAATTGCATCAAGTGCATTTTCAGCCCGTGCTACAGATGCCATTTCTAGCCAGTGACCGAGCAGCATAATTGTTACTAGCGTTGCTAGCTCCCAAAAGAAACCCTCGCCTTCAATGAAAAATAAGGTCGCAACGCTGTACGCATAAGCCGTGATAATTGCCAGGCTGATGAGTGTCATCATGCCTGGCAGCTTAGCTTTTAGCTCACCCCACGCACTCTTAATGAAGACCATCCCGCCATAGAAAAATATGACCGTACTCAGTACAAATGGCACATATTGTGAGCCGGGAAAACTAGGCGGTGAAAAACCTAGCCAATGTTGTATCATCTCGGAATATGCCAGAACGGGTATTGTCAGTAATAGCGACAGCCAAAATCTATCCTTGAACATGGCAACAGAATGACCGGCATGTTTGTCATGCTCTTGATGCTCACTGTGGTCTTGGTGGTGCGAGTGGTCCATTTATTTATTCCTAGTGTATGTTTTTGCCATGCCCCAACTATGGAGGAATACTCCAACTATAATTATCAACCACGCCCAGTTGCCGATAAAGCGATGCAACAGTACACCAAGTCCAAAGGCGATAAAGCATGCTCCAAATAAGGAGGCTTGCCACTCACCATATTTTGCACTTACTAATTTACCGCTATTTTTATGTTCAGCCATTTTATTAACCTTTCAAGAACTTTATTAACGCGAAAACTATGATGGCAGCCAAGATAACCCAGCAAGCCCAATACAATATTTTTTGATACCTAGGGTGATTATCATTCATATTAGTGACTCCCGTGCATCATCTCACTTGTTTCATTAGCAGTGTAGCCCCAATCAACTTGCCATTGCTGCATTTCAGATATTTCTTTTTCCTGAGCTGAAATAATAGCGAGGCTTAGGTCCTTAATCTCCTGGTGCTTAGCTCTTTCGGGCGATAGTTTAGCCATATCAATTGCACCCTGATGGTGGGCAATCATCATTTCAATAAATGCTTTGTCGTAATCATCGCCGGACAAATTTTCTAACTCTTTGTTCATGTCAGCCATAGACATAGTGCTATGGTCAGCTACAGTCTGCGCTGTAGAGTTGGTTTGTTGTGTGTCATCGCTCTTGGTTAGAGCATTTATCCCTAGTGTTCCGCCAACGCCTATAATTAAACCAATTGCTAGCGCCACAATTACATTTTTATTCATAGCACCCTCCTTACTTACTTCTTACATTTGAAAGCTCATACAAACCAAGCAGCTCCTCAACCGCTTTTTCTTGGTCTTTCTCTGAGCTGGAACTAAGGTTTTCCTTAATATGAGTACGCACATGGTTCTCAAGAATTAGCTTGTTTAGTGAACCTATAGACTTTTGTATGGCAAGGCTCTGGGTGAGTATGTCCATGCAGTAGTCTTCGTTTTCAATCATTTTTTGGACACCACGCATCTGTCCCTCAAGTATCTTTGCTCGGTGCAATGCTCGTTGCTTTATATCGCTTATCATACTTTCACTATATACCCCCCGGGGGTACTATGCAAGTCTATCTTTATCAATAAGTAACAGCTTAGATATACCGTTATTAAATGGTTAGACGCAGATGCGATATACTAGAAATACATTAATAATCTTCATTTTCTTTGTAGCAACCATATCGGAGACGACCCGAACAAAGACTGGGGTTGCGCACTGGATTAAATTGTAAGTAAACGAGGACGACTCGGCAAAAAACGGGCTTACAAGCGAGCTAACTGGAGCGTAAAGCTTCAAGGAGTCGTCCGATGCCCGTTAAGCAAGAGCAGACCAGCGAAACTGGTAGCCTATTAAAACTAATAGAAGTATTACAAGAAATAGATACTTCTAGCCCAAAAGCAAAACTTAACGAAATATCCATAAGCGACAATAACGGCGGGAGGATTATTCTGTAATCTAACGCTATACTTTCAACATGGATGAAGAGCAAGAGCTTGATTTAAGAACACTCAGATATGTAATGTACCTTCGGAAATCTACAGAGGGTACAGAGCGCCAGGTCAGGTCTATACCTGACCAAGAGCGAGACTGTAAAGAACTAGCAAAACGCCTAGGCTTAAATGTCGTTGACACTATCAGAGAGGAAAAATCAGCCAAGCTACCTAATAAACGCCCAGATTTCAAAAACATGCTCAAGCGAATAAGGGCTAAGGAGTTTGATGCAGTAATTGCTTGGCATCCTGACCGACTATCTCGTAACAGCATTGAGTCGGGCAAGATATTGCACATGCTTGATACGGATGTCATAAAAGATATTCGCTTTGTCTCTCACCAATTTTCTAATGATGCCAATGGCAAGATGCTTTTGGGCATGCTGTTTGTGTTTAGTAAACATTACTCCGATGATTTATCAAGCAAGGTTACGCGCGGCGTTAGAGGCAACCTAAGGGACTACAAATCCGGTGGTACTCCAAAACACGGCTATATTCGCGACAGTGAGGGTATTTACCGGAAAGATGGCGACAACTTTGTAATACTGCAAAAGGCGTGGCACATGCGAGCCAAGGGCGTAAATCAGCAAGAGATTTGCGATTTCATGAATTCACAAGGCTACCAGAAGTTCGTAGCCAAGCGGGGCGGTCATGTTACATGGAAAATGACCGACAGTGTACTAAGTAATATTTTTAAAGAGACTTTTTATTTTGGGGAGCTGGTTCAGGCAGGACAGGTCATTGACTTAGTTAAAGCGCCAGTGCCATTTGAGCCTATGATTGACCGTGACTTATATTTCACGGTCCAAGAGCTAAGCAGAACCAGAAGGCGAACAAGCAAACTTAGTCGCAAGCCTTTCCTGCCACTTCGCTACATGGTGTTTTGCGATGTCTGCCAATTCCATAAACCGATGCAAGTAGGTCGTACGACAGGTAGGGATAAGATTTCCCGCCTTAATTACGCATGTCTAAACAAGGAATGCCCGAGAGAAAGAGGCTTTAAGAGCGTTCGTGGCAAGCTAGTATTCAGCGAGATTGATAAGGTTATAAAGGATAAACTAAGTAGCCTTCCAGACAGTGCATACGATGAGTACCTAAAAGAGGTCAAATCGTACAGCGATAGCGCAAAAACTAAATTGCGCAGTGAGCTTGCTAGGGCTAAGGCGACAAAAGCCGGTTACGAAAAGCGGATTGCAGAACTATCGCCAAGCCTAGCAATTGTTAAGGTTGAGCGAGCCAGAGAAACGATTAACCAACAAATTGCAGAGGCATCACAGTTTATACAAGAGCAAGAGCTGCTAATTGAGCAAAGTGAAAAGAGCCTTGAGCGCAGCACTTTGCCTGCTATTGATAAGGATGTATTCAAGGCTACCCTAAAGGAAATGGCGGAAAAGCTTAAAGCAGCCGATGTGGTTCAAAAAGACATAATTGTTAGCAATTTGTTTTTGAAACTCCATTTTGACCAACAAAAAATGACGCACTACTCCTTAAAAGAGCCGTTCGCGTCATTAGTTGCTTTAACCTCATTCCAACATGGTGGGGCCAGCTGGATTTGAACCAGCGACCAATCGGTTATGAGCCGACTGCTCTAACCGCTGAGCTATGGCCCCATATGTCGCAAGTCTGCGACATATGTTTTCCTACTTACGCCTGAGTGGAGCGGCTTGCCGCGAACGAGGGGAAAAGAGGAAGCGCCATATGTTGCACCTTTTTTGGGGTGCCACGGACTTTGCAACTACCAGAGAGTATACCAGATGCCGAAACCATTTTTCCATCTCTCCGCCACTTATCCTTTACCACAACCGCCTTCCCTTGCTACTCTGGGTGTAGGACATGCAGAATCTTCGCAAGAAAATTACTACCCATCTGCGGCGCGCCCACATAAACTTAGTGCCGACTCAGGAGTCGCCCGACGAACTGTTGGGCGAGTTGTTTCAAGATGTGCAATTTAGGCGCATCTTCCCAGACGGCATGACGTTTGTTGATATGGTGCCGGCCAAGCAACTGCGCAAGGTGTTAAAGGCCTACCGCCTGCGCCGTCATGACCCCGATTTTGATTTGGCTGAGTTTGTGCAGTCTAACTTTATGGGCTACATGACCGGCCAGATGAACTACCAGACTAATCCAAACCATACCATCGAGGAACATATTGAAGAGCTTTGGCCGGTGCTCACGCGTGAGATTCCTAAGAACAAAGGTTCGCTTATTGGCTTGCCGTATCCGTTTGTGGTGGCGGGTGGCCGCTTTATTGCGCAGTTTTATTGGGACAGTTATTTTACGCTTATTGGCTTGGCGGCCGGCGGTCACTGGGATATGGTGGAGAATACGGTTAAAAACCAGGCGTTTTTAATCCGGAAGCTTGGGTTTATTCCTAACGGTAACCGCACCTATTACACGCGTTCACAGCCGCCGGTGTTTGCTCTGAATGTGCGCTTGCTTGCGCAGAAAAAACCGCGCACCACACTCGCCCGGTATCTGCCTTACCTGACTGCAGAGTATGCCTATTGGATGCGTGGGAGCAAGAAACTTACCAAGCAGCACCCGGCGCATCGCCACGTGGTGCGCATGCCAGACGGATCTATCCTGAACCGCTACTTTGACTCCCGCGCCAAACCTCGCCCGGAAAGCTACAAAGAAGATGTCGACACCGCCTTGCGGGCAAAAGACCGCACCGCCAGTAAAGTGTACTTAGACTTGCGCGCTGGTGCTGAATCTGGTTGGGACTACACGGCCCGGTGGCTGCGGGATCCGATGGATTTATCCACAATTCACACTACCGATATTGTCCCTATCGACCTCAATTGTCTGTTGGTTGTATTGGAGCAGACGATTGCCGAGGCTTATATTCGCCTCAAGCAACAGCGCCTTGCGAATTACTATCTGAACCTGGCCAATAAACGTATTAAAGCAATCCACAAATATTTGTGGGATGCCGAGCAAGAGTTTTTCATTGATTACGATTTTGTTGCCGGCAAGCCTACCGGCGTACTCAGTGCCGCGGCTACGTTTGCGCTGTGGACAGAAGTTGCTACTCAGGAACAAGCCGATGGTGTGGCGCATTTGCTCCAAAAGAAATTCCTGCATGCCGGCGGCCTGGTAAATACACTCTATGCTACTGGCCAGCAGTGGGATTGGCCAAATGGCTGGGCGCCGCTGCATTGGACAGCAATTCAGGGACTTCGCAGTTATGGCCATGTATTTTTAGCTGACGAGATTAAGCAGCGCTGGGTAAAGAATATAGAAGAGCATTTCAGGCGCGACGCTAAACTGGTGGAAAAATATAACGTCATCGACCCGCATACGAGTGCTGGCGGCGGTGAATACGCTCTGCAAGATGGCTTTGGGTGGACCAACGGCGTACTCCTGGCGCTGCTTAAGGAAGAGTAATGAACTACCGGCACATCTTGGGCAAGATGCGCGAACACATGACCATAAATAATGGGGTGTTGCTGGTGGCTGTGCTTATTGGTTCGTCGTGGGCGTGGAGTACGATTGAGGCAATCCAGCGTAATTTCAAGTTGCAGCAACAGGTAGATTCACTCGCCCAGCAAATTGCCGTGCAAGAGCTCGAGAACAAAAGCCAGTCATTGCAAAATCAGTACTACCAAAGCCCGGAGTATTTAGAACTAAGCGCCCGCGAACGGCTTGGCAAGGCGGCACCAGACGAAAAACTGATAATGCTTCCACCCAATAAAGTACCAGTCACTGCCGAAGAAGAATTGCAAAGCAGCGAATCACCCATTACCTCGCGCAGCAATTTTGCGCAGTGGATGTATTTTTTGTTTGGTAAAAAAGGGTAGTATGACATATTGCCTGCGCAAAGATTCAATTTAGCGTATAGTTAATCCAGCCCCTCCGATTCCGACCAAATGAGAGGACAGAGTCGTCGTTGTGACTGTTATTGCACCTCCGTCTTACACGGCAATGAGAATGCGGCTCCACCTACTGGGTGAGTCGCGCAAGTTCCACCTGATGGCAATCGCTGTTGCCGATCCGGGCCTAGCGCTGACCTGTCGCCTGTTACGCCAGAAGCTACCGCCTAGCGCGGATATCGCCGCCTTCAACGCGGCAGCCGAAAGGGGTGACGTAGTAGAGATGCTACGTCACTGCGACCTGCCCGGTATATCGCTAGATAGCCAGCCGTCGCTAATGTTCCTGCTACAAGCTGTCGGGCGGCGTGAGCACAACCTGTCGGTCATTGGTACCGAGATGGACAAGCTGGAAGCGATTCTCAGGCATATCAGCCACAGGGAAGTGGATGCCGCGGCGCTTACTCGACTGGTTGCGGCAGTCAGCCTTGGCGATCCTGTAGGCTGTGTGTGTCCACCGGGCGAAAATCACTGGCATCCTGACGCCAACCGGTTCGACCTGATCGCCTACGAAATCCTGGCGCTGAATGGCCTCCGTAGGCAGGTCTGGGCGGAACTTGAGCAGCAGCAGTTCGACGATCTCGCCCCGGCCACGCGTCTGGGTTGGCGAATGCTGCTCAGAGATGACTGTCCGTTCCCCGCCTGGAAGGAGTAGGGGTGTGCAGGCCGCCCGGCCTGCACATACAATCAATTTATATACAAAAACCGGCCATCGAAAGCCGGTTTTTGTGATGATGACACATGGTAGCGGGGGCTGGATTTGAACCAACGACCTCTTGGTTATGAGCCAAGCGAGCTGACCAGACTGCTCCACCCCGCGTCGAACTTTATAATTTTATCAATGTTTCTTACCCCTGTCAATCAGTAGGCTCCAGGGGAAGGTGCCGGGCGGACCGCCCGGCTGCGATGCATGATGCACACCGCCCTTCCGAGGTAGAGCAGGCTCAGGCTGCGTGGACGTACTCGCCCATGATCGGCCTCAGGGTGAGGATCTCCTTGAATTTGTCCCCGTGCGTGCCGTTACCGGTGTGCCAGGACGGGCGCTTACCTACCGGCTGGAGGTGGGTGCGTTCCCACTGGGCGACCTCAGTACTGACGGCCTCGTTGATGTCGGCGATCAGCGAGACCACCTCGGCTTTGTCCTGGAACTGGTTCAGGCCGCTGCCGCCGCCCAATGTGCCGTCGAGTTGGGCAGTCATGCCCCAGTTGAAGTCGCCCTTGCCCATGCGGTGTGGCTGAACGAAGACGGCGACGCCGCAGTCCTGGCCGGTCTTCATGTGCTTGACGATCTTGCCCCATGCGTTCTGGAGCAGCCCTTCGGCGGCGGGGCCGATGAGCACTGCCGCCATGATGTACCTCGTGTCTGGCAGGGCGCCGACCGGCATGGTCGGATCCATGATGAACGACGCGAGCGATTGTTTGTCGTAGCGGCCACTGTGGTACCGGCGGGCGATGCGCGAAGCCATCTCGGCGGCCGCCTCCACGATCATCCCGTAGAGCCGCTCTGAACTGATGACGTCCTCGTGGTACGGATTCAGGAACATCGCCACTCTGACGGACAACCCGTCGACGACGAGTGGCGTGGTAATGGTTCGCTGCTGAGGGCTCACAGCTTCTCCTCGGAAGTGTCTGGTGCCGCCTAGGAGTAGGTGGCGTTGACTATGGAATTATATAAGTAAGTACAATGCTGTCAATGTTTTGCGCGGCGGCGCTTCACCGGTTGTGTATGGTGAAGCGCCGCCTTCGGTGCGAGGTGCGGGACTACACGAAGATGAGTGACCCTAGCTCTTCGTGCTGTGCGCGCCACAGATCTGCCAGGGCGCTCGCGGTTGCATCGGCCACGATTTGACACAGCCTGGGTTGGATGCCCACGGCTGCCGCGTAGACGCCGAGCTCTTGTGGCTCCTCGTCCGTGCCGCCAATGCGAACGTACGCGTTCAGCGCCATGCCGCCAGGCATGAAGGGCTCCTCATCGTGGGCGAGGGCGCTGAGCAGCAGCTGGGTGGTTGCGTCATGTGCCATGAGCCACGTCTGTTCGTCGATGGACCGCTCGCCCAGCACGGCGTACCCGCTGGATTCGTCATCGTCATCCACGGCGAGGCCCAGGTGCAGGCCCGTACAGTTGGTAATACCCGCCCTGACCAGCGCGCCGAACGTAGCTTCGCCCACGTCGAGTGCGGTTGCGGCCATCTGGTCGATGTCGTACTCCGGGTCAACAAAGTTGACCGAGCCCACTGGCTTGGGCAAAGCCAGTTTACCTCTTCCTCCCACGGGGGTCCCTCCTTGGGGTACTAGGTGTGGTTGGCTGGTATATTATAATGTCAACGTTCTATTTTGCAAATAGAACGTTTAGTGAGTTTAGCGTGGCTATTTAATCTGGGCGCAGGCAATGCGCACGGCTTCGCTCCAGCTGGGAAAGGCGTGAAGGGTATTGGCAACTTCTTGTGCGGTTATACCATACTGAATGGCGAGGGTAAGCTCGTGGATCATCTCGCCAGCACGTGGGCTGGCAATGCTCGCACCAAGCAAGGTGCCGTCTGGCTCGGCAATAACCTTCACAAAGCCGTCGTCTATGTTACTTGTGTTGGCGCGACCAATAATAGAGATTGGCACAAGGGCTTTTTTGAACTTCATGTCGCGTTTAATACATTCGTCTTCAGTCATGCCAACAGAGGCGATTTCGGGGTTTAGGAAAATAATGTTCGGCATTGCCCGGTAATCGGCAGCAATTTTTTGCTTACGCCACATGTTGTGGGCAACTAGGCGACTTTGGTAAATAGCGGCATGGGTGAGCTGGTACGGCCCGGCAACATCGCCAGCGGCATAAATGTGGCGGGCGCTGGTTTGCATATAGTCGTTAACAGTGACGCCCTTGGGGGTGTATTCGACGCCGGCGTTCTCAAGGCCAATATCTACGTTTGCCAGCTTGCCGGCGCTGATCATAATATCGTCTACTTTTATAGACTTCATTTCTCGGCCTTGTTGGTAATGGACGCGTTTGGCGAGCCCTTCTTTTGCCACCTTCATGACCTTAGTGTTCATGAGGGCGGTCACGCCGCGGCGCTCTTCAAGCACGTGGCGGGCAAGTTCGCCAATCTCTTGGTCTTCTTTCATGAGCATGCGAGGGGTGATGTCGGCTAGGTAAATTTTAGTGCCAAAAATACTAAACAGCTCTGCAAACTCGGTACCAACCCGGCCGGCGCCCACAATAAAGAGCGACTTTGGCGGGCGCGTGAGGTCGATGGCTTCTTTCGCGGTAAGATAACCGGCTTGCTCTAACCCCTCAACTGGTGGAATGAAATCGTGCGTGCCAGTGGCAATTAAGAAGTTTTCGGCGCTAAAATGGCGGCGGTTCACGGTGATTTCGTGCGGGGAGATAAAATGACCCTCGCCGGTAATAATATCTATTCCCTCGGCGGCCATAACTTTTTTGGCCTGGTACGTGCCGGTGCGGTGCACCACTAGATCTTTCCAGGCCTTAATAGAAGGATAGTTGTAACCAAGGGTCGAGCCGCGAATGCCAAATGGCTGGCCGTGCCGGGCGGCATCGTAAATTTCGGCCGCGTGCAGCAGGGCCTTGGTGGGGATACAGCCCCAGTTTGGGCTTTCACCTCCAAGGTGGGAAGCTTGTTCAACAATAGCTACCCGTTTTCCTTGGGCGCGGCTAATTTGCGCGGCAACCGTTCCCGCGCCGCCACTGCCGAGTACTAGTAGGTCATAGTCATATTTTTGCTTTGCCATACGTGTCCTTATGCCATTATACGATGTCCGCGGCGATAAATGGCAGCGGCTTTAGGGCTTAACTTGTTGAGTAGGGGATAAGCATGGGCGCGTACGTCGAGAGAAGTTGCTTCTTGTCTCGTTGTGAGCCACGGTTTTATCTGTTTGCATACTTGCCGGGCAGTGTCTTCTGCCTCGCCGGCTGGCCGGCGCACGCTTAAACACACCGCTTTTATGCTGGCGTAGAGTTTGCGCTCGTCGTATGGCTCACTTTTGCCGGTCAAACGCTTAAGAATGGTAAGTGAAGGTTCAGAGGCAGACATTGCTTCCATTTGATTTGTGCGCTGTAAACGCTTACGCTTACTATAGGGTATACCACGGGGTAACAACCTATGTCAAAAACAAACATCATGTATAACCAAACCGCTCAAGAGGTTGTGGCGCAGTTGAGCGTTGATTCAGCCGTTGGTTTGAGCGCTGCAGAAATCGCCAAGCGCAAGGCGCAATATGGCCCCAATGCATTGCCCAACAAGCCGCGATTCTCTATTCCTACGTTGATTTTTAGGCAATTTAAAGACGTGCTTATTATTGTACTGTTGGTCGCGGCTACGGTGTCGTTGGCGGTGGCGTTACTTGAGCGGCCTGGCCATGTGCCAACAGAGGCGCTGCTTATTTATGGCATTGTGATAGCCATTGCCATGGTTGGCTTTTTCAATGAATTTAAAGCAGAGAAGACGGTTGAGGCGCTGAGAGGGCTCATTTCGCAAACCTGCCGTGTGCGCCGGGATGGCCGCGAGCAAGAAATAGATACTGCCGAGCTTGTACCCGGAGATATTGTACTGCTAGAGGAAGGCAAAAAAATCCCTGCCGATATGCGTATACTCCGAGCCAACCGCTTGCAGGTAAATGAGGCCAGCCTGACAGGGGAAAGCTCGCCGGAAAACAAGCAGTCCATGCCGCTTAAAGGTGATTTGGCCCTGGCCGACCAAACGAACATGTTGTTTTCGGGCACCCTGGTCACGACCGGCACCGCCGAAGGTGTGGTGGTGGCAACTGGCGCTATGACCGAGATTGGGGCTATCGCTCGTATGGTAAACGAACTCGAAGACGACGAAACACCCATGCAGCGCAAACTCAACCAGCTTGGCAGGCGCCTCGGCTTCATTATTTTGGGTATTTGCGTGCTTGTGTTTGTGGTTATTTTGGCGTTTAACCACGAGCATGATGGCCTCAATCTGACCCAGCGCATGGTCTTTGCCTTTACCGCGGCAGTGGCGCTGGCTGTGGCGGCTATCCCTGAGGGGTTGGCCTTTGTAGTGCGCATTAGCCTGGCACTGGGCGCGCGGCGAATGGCTGCCAAGAAGGCACTCGTGCGCCGGCTGTCGGCTGTGGAATCGCTGGGCTCGACCGATATTATCTGTACCGACAAAACAGGCACCCTCACCAAAGGCGAAATGACAGTCAGGCTACTCTATGCCGATGGTAGCTTATACGAGTTGAGCGGCACCGGCTACGATACACGTGGCGAGCTTACCCAAGACACAAAACGCGTGGCGCCAACGGACGATCTTGAGCAGCTCTGCGAGATTGGCCTGCTTTGCAATAACGCCAGGCTCGCCGATGCCTCGGTTCTTGGTGACCCCACCGAGGCTGCCTTGCTGGTCTCCGCTGCCAAGTTGGGGCAAAAACATGCAGATGCAGTTGCGAATAATCCGCGTGTTCACGAAATACCTTTTAGTTCGGAACGCAAAATGATGAGTACGGTACACCGTTCAATCAAGGGCTATACCACTGCGGTAAAGGGCGCTACTTCGGTCATCTTGCCCCACTGTACGCACGAACTGAGGCGGGGGAGGCCAGTACCGCTGACTCCCGAACGCAAAGACGCCATTGAGCGGGAGGCGTTGGTCATGGCGTCGCACGCCCTGCGCGTGTTGGCTTTTGCATACCGTAAAGACACCACGCAGCCAACCGAGACAGAGATGGAGCAAGGCCTCATTTTTGTCGGCCTGCAAGCCATGATGGATCCGCCGCGCATAGAAGTTAAGCAGGTGATTGAGCGCGTGCAGCGCGACGCCGGCATGCGCGTCATTATGATTACTGGCGACGGTATAGAAACCGCCAAAGCCGTGGCGCGTGAAGTAGGCATAACAGGCGAGGCCATGACTGGCCTGCAACTCGATACTCTCACCGATGACCAACTGCATGCCCGGATTGAACAGTTCGGCGTCTACGCCCGTGTTAGTCCGGCCCATAAAATCAGAATTGTGCAGGCGCTCAAGAGTCATGGCCATCAGGTTGCCATGACTGGCGACGGCGTCAACGACGCCCCCGCGCTCAAGGCCGCAGACATTGGCGTGGCCATGGGTATTACCGGCACTGACGCTGCCAAAGAAGCTGCCGATGTTATTTTGCTCGATGACCAGTTCCTCACCATTATTAAAGCGGTAGAGGAAGGGAGGGGTATTTTTGATAACGTCCGCAAATTTGTTACCTTCTTGCTTTCGTGTAACATTGGCGAAGTTATAACGGTGTTGCTTGGCGTCCTCATTCACCAAAATTTGGTGCTCACTGCAGCTCAGCTGTTATTTATTAACATCATTACTGACGGATTGCCAGCGGTGGCGCTCGGCTCTGACCCTGCGTCGGACAAAGTTATGCAGTTTAAGCCCCGTCACTATCAGCAGGCGATTATAAACCGGCGAGTATGGTTCGAGATTTTCATTTTTGGCGGCATGATGGCAGTGCTGCTTTTGCTGCATTATACGCTTATCGTGGATGCGGTGGGTGCGGTCGCTGCGTCGTCGGTGGTCTTCCTTGCCATGGTGGTGTATGAATTTGCCCGTTTACTCGATATTAGAAGTGACTTCCATATGAAGTGGTTTAGCAACCGGCTGCTGACTGTTAGTTTGAGTATCTCGTTATGTATACAGATGATAATCCTGTACGTCCCACCGTTTGCCGCCATATTCACCGTCATGCCGGTTGGCTTGATGGATTGGGTAATTATTATTGTGGTGGCCGTGGCGCTGCTCGGGATTATGAAGCTTCTTAACCCGGTGCTTGATATTGTTGGCCCCGAGTACGCCGGTACCGGCAAACCCGTGGCGGCTAAAAAATAACCACCGGTCTCCCGGCGGTTATTTTATGTAAATAAGCGTTCGCTATTTCTTGTTGTTTTGGATAGCCTGCACAACCTTGCCGTCGTTTTTCAGGTTTTCCCAGAACAAGACTTGGTCGCGGTTAACTAACATGCTGTCCTCTGGACCGTGCAATTCGCTGCCAAGCTTAGCCAGCGATACCTGTGGCTGTTGGTTCTTATCTTTGTTGGTGTCAGGTTGGACAGTTTGTTGAACCTGCAGGTAGTAGATGTCGGTTAATTTAACGTACTTATCGTCTACGTTAGAGAGCTTGCCAAAGTAAACTTGGCCATTAGTGAGGAACAATGCCTGATAGCGGTCACCCTTTACCTCGCCGCTTGTGCCCCCCATTTTGCTCCATGCCATCCAGCCAGCCACAACAAGTACAACGAGTACCACAAGGCCAACAATAGCCATCACTACTTTTTTATTGCCGTCTCCGTTCATATTCAGCCCTCCTGCTCCGCCACCGTTACTCGGGAAACGCGGTGCGGTTGATGATTGCGAACCATTGGTATTTTTTTGACCTGGATTGAAATCCATAAAACCTTAACTCCCCATACAACTTATGCTAGCCTCTAGCATATCGAACTTAAGGTTTGAGTTCAACCCTTCCTCCGCCCCTGTTCATGTAATGGATTTTCTGATACAATATGCGACTGTACGAGACGGCTCATGGCAGCGTAGCTCAGTCGGTTAGAGCGGAGGACTCATAAGCCTCAGGTCACTGGTTCGATCCCAGTCGCTGCTACCAAGAAAATGGCTCGACCACAAGGTCGAGCCATTTTCTTGGTACGGCCCTCTAGTTTTATGCGCACAAGCCACACTATTTTATTTATTCCTTAACCAGATTATTATATAGATGTCAGAGGCCACCTTAGCAAGGAGGAACTCCGTGAGCACCCAAGAGCGCCTTTCTACTGTTGAGCTGGCCGCATTCTGGCGAGTGAGGCCAAACTCACTGTCTAGATGGCGCAGTCGCAGTGGAATAACTATGGGCGAGCATGCCTCGCGAAATCCAAAGTCTACAATCTACTATAGCTTCAGTGAACTGGACGAGTATCATCTCGCCAATCTCCCGTCGGGCATCAGTGACTTTCCATCGACGGCAGAGCTGTGGGAGCTGCAGCTAACCACTGAGCAACCCATGCTGTTAACTCTTCCTGAGGTGGCCGCAAAGCTACGGCTGACGGTGAGTGCTGCGTATAGTCATGTCGCGCGAAATCACCTTCCGGCCACGAAACCTATGGGCGACTGGCTAGTACCAGTACCGGCGCTCGGGAAGTTCATGGCGAGGTATGACACTCGGGGGTACACTACTATTCGGAACGCCCGGCTGCTTACCGGTTTGAGCGAGGGAACATTGCTTTTGCTCAGTCAGGGAGATGACCCGGTTATTCAGCGGACAAGCGTAGGCGGTGGGCAGGTGCGGCTGGATAAAAAGAGCTTCTTGCTGTTTCTTGACCGGCATCTGGTTAACTGTACTGTTGACCGGTGGTACGCACTGCGGCTGATATACCATTACGAGCCATTGCTTACCGTAGCTACGGTGTGCCAGGAGTTTCACGTTCATTATCGTCGATTCCATCGTCTAATGGAACCTGGGCATGGGGCGGACCACTGGCCCTATCTGCGCACTCCGGGCGGCGTGGCTCGCATTCCTCGCCACGTAGTGCACCAGTGGGCGCAGGCAACACAGCGCCCGCAATTTCATGCGGGATAGGACAAGCGGGGCGATGCGGTCACGACCGCTGCATCGCCCCCGACTCGACATTGCAGGTAGGGTCATTGACAATTATTGTTTTTAGAATATAATATGCATCATTATGCAAGCTATTAAAGAAATGCTTATTAATTGGAACATTACTCGTGGTGAACGCGAGAAGTTGCAGCACACCTACATTGCGGTTGCGCTAGTTGGTTTGGTTATTGCCGGACTGGTGGGCCTGTTGAACGACAATCTGAGTAGTATGATCGTGCAGGTTTGCCTGATCGCACTTGGCGTCTTCTTGTGTAACGTTGTTGTGTGGGCGCTTTTGTACAGTCTGGTTATTACCCGGCTGCCGCGCAAGATTAACGGCGGCACCAAGAAATAATAGAACAGCCACCCAAGCAGTGGCTGTTCTATTTTATGAGCTCAATATCTGCCGCCGGTCCAGTGGCCGCCGCATGAGCCGCACGTACATGCCGCCGACCCAGTAATAACCAGATGGCGGCATATCCAATGCCGATCACCCCAAACACCTGAAACGCCTGAAATGGGGTATTGTTTTGGGCGACCCATCCAAACGCTAGGCTGAGCGGAATCATAACGACATTGGTCAAGAAGCTGATGATCGAGATGGTGGTCGCCCGAACATGTGATGGTGTCGCCCCTTGAATTGTCGCTTCTGCCTGATTCGTAACAAGAGAGTACAGACACGCCGCCACCATAAAGAACACAATGCCCGACGCATTTGTAATGAGTGAAAACGCCAAGTACGCAATAAAAAACCAGGGCAGGAGAGTAAACGCGCGGTCGCGGCCCACGTAGTGCGCGGCAAACTGCCCCAGTGCGCTGGCAATCCACTTGCCTGCATTTGCGTAGCCCATGGCAACTGCCGACAGACCCAGTCCTAGATAATACAGCCCGCCGAACTCATTCTGTGTACTGCGCAGCAAGCCGCTCACAATCATAAACATAGCCAAATGAAACACAAGCGGCTGCGCGGCAATTATGGCCAAACTGGTCTTTATGTGTTTCCACATGTTGGCGTCGAAGTTTTCTTTGTGGAATTTCGGTTCCCGGGTAGACAGAATGACAATAGCTGCCAGTAGGGCGGGGAGAAGTGAATATAGGTACGTTTCGCGCAGACCAATAAATTCACCAATGTAACCGCCGGCCAACGAGCTGACGCCAATGCCAGTGAAGAACAGGGCGAACGCGCGGCCTTGGTGTTTATCGTACTCTTTTTCCTGACCAAGCTCCGCTAGCGAATCGTACATCATTGCCTGGAATGTGCCGTAAGTGAGCGTAACGTATGCTCCGTAAAGGGCTGTCCCTACTAGATATATGGGCAGGGTGCTGCTTGTGCCAAGAATGCTATGACAGAGCGCCAGGCATACGATAGCGAGCAATAGTGTATATTTGCGCTTCCATTTGTCGGCCAACACGCCCGAGGGCACATCGAACAAGACGGTAATGGCCAAAAAGACAACCGCGTTAAGGGCAATATCGAACGAGCTAAGCCCGATTGACTGCATAAATAACTTTTCGGTCGCATACCAAAATACCAGCCCGGTCAGGAAATTGGAGGCGTAAAGCTTAGTAATGTTATTTTGTAGGGTAAAAGCCATAAACATAGCATATAGCATATGATTCGTCAGCTATAATTATGCACATGGCAAAACGCTCAAGATTACTCAGCCCGCAATCCGAATTGGTGATAATTTTTGGTATTTTGCTGTTAGTGTGGGCTATTGGTTCGGTGTTTTATCACTTGGTAGAGGGGTTGTCGTACGTTGATGCGCTTTACTTTACGGCCGTCACGCTAACAACCGTCGGCTACGGCGATCTCGCGCCGCAAACAGATGCCGGCAAGATTTTTACGGCTATTTACGCTTTTGTGGGTATTGGTATTTTCCTTGGGTTTGCGGCTACATTGTTCCAGGCAGTAACACGGCGGATAAAAAGGTAACAAAAAACCACTCGCTAGAGTGGGGTTGATGGCATAGAACAAGAGTGTCGCTGGGGCCGGCCGTGCTGGCCGGCCCCGTGCGTCGGATGTGGTATGTTGGTCAGGCGACGGTCGTGGGGACGGAGCTGTGCTCGTCCTCGACGCCGAGCGCCTTGCGCAGCGCGTTGCTGACCACCGGACGGTAGCCGACGAACGCCGCCATGAACATCACGAACAGGAGCATGGGACCGTTGATCCACAGCATCTGGTCGTGCGTCATCCACCGGTCGCTGAACTGGGCCAGTTGGCCGGAGGGCGGCGTGTAGGCCAGCACCTCCAGGAACATGCTCGACAGCGACATGAAGGCGCACGCCAGGGCCATGAAGACCGTGGGGAACACCTGCCGGGTGAGCGCGGCCACGCCGGCGACGCCGAAGACGGTCAGGATCCAGGCGGCGAACTGAACGTAGTTCGCGAAGTCTTTGAGCTGGTCTGCGGTCATGGTGACCTCCGTAGTCGGGCGCAGGTTGCGCACATCTTGTTCTATGCCGAAAGGGTCTCTCCAGTGTCCGTTGCCGGGCACTTTCGATGGTTATTATAATAACATATAACATGTAAAATGTAAATAGTAACCTTAAGGAAATATATCAATTAACTGTAGTAAAACAGGTGTAGATTTGAGATGCTGCACTTGCTGACCATTCGGCGCATACGCTAGAGTGATACGTATGCAGGAGTGGTTGAGTGTAGAGCGCAAGTGGCGGGTTATGATTGGGCTTGCCGTGGTTATTGCGGCTGTGTTGGGCCTCGCCGTTTTTCTTATGCTGCAACGGCCTGCACCTAAGACGAATTCATTATTGCCTGCCGAGACATACAAAAACCTGAGCTTTCCAGTGTATTTTCCAGAGAATCCTCCGGCCGATTTTAAACTCGACAGCAAATCCATAGGCTCAACCTCCGATGTCTTCACTTACAAATACGATTACGCCGGCGGCCATATAGTGTTTGTAAGCGTACAACCGCTCGATCCAAAGTTGGATATTAGTACTTTTAAGCCCACGCGCCAAATTAACACGCCAATTGGCAAAGGCTATTTAGTTGAGTTTGACACGCGCGTAACAGTGGCAATCGTAACGGATAAGTCATTTATTCTTATCAACTCGCCCGAGGGCGTGCCAAGTTTTGCGGCTGAACAGTTTGCCGCCAGCCTGAGGCAGGTCAAATAGTACCTCTGTTAGCGGAGGGCGCTACTAACGCCGCGCCATTGGAAGTAGTCGATGTAGCAGTCGAAACGAGTGGTGGAACTGGCGCCCTGGGCGCAAACATATTCGGGGCCGAGCTTGTTGGTGGCGCCACCGTCGTAGGTGATGCCAGTGAGAGTAGCCACGGCTGAACCGTTGATGAGGAAGGTAATGGCTGAGCTGGAGATAATACGGATTTCGAGGTTTGTCCAAGTGGCGGCACTCACGGCCGAGGTGTTGGCACAGGTAGCAGCCGCGTTGTTAGCGTAGCAGTAGCGCCAGAGAGTGGTGCTGGAGGCTTGATTGTACTCGAACCAGGCGCCGGAGGTGGGGGCGGTAATAGAGTTAACATCGGCCATATTAGTCCAGCC